>NC_013887.1:1500000-1760939 GCF_000025525.1 Methanocaldococcus sp. FS406-22 | reverse complement strand
TTATATTTTATTGTTATATTGAGTATTGGAAAGATTTAAATAATCTTGAAAGAAGTTAAGCAGTTGTGTATTCTCTATTTGCCTTAAATGGATTGAATTTCTTACCTCCTCCTTCATAGAACTGACTAAAGAACTCTACATAGTGCAATCTTAGTGAGTGAATAAATGCACCTAAACCATTCATCACGAAGTTGAATGTATGCCCTACCAGCAATACAAGTATAGCTATGATTATTCCAACTACTGGAATAGATTCACCAACAAGCTTAGCCATGATATTTACTGCCATTGCTAAACCTCCAGTTGCCAAACACAAAGCTAACAATCTTGCATATGATAAGACATTTCCTAAAAATCCAGTAATGTCCATACCTCCAAGAACTGCTTCCATCACTCCTCCGCTCTTATAACCTTTATACATTGAAGCCAGAATTGCCAGTAAAGCAGCGACTCCTATTATTCCACCAGCTATCATCATATTTGCTCCAACAAACATTAATCCAACTCCAACGAATATTGACAGTATTAGCAGTATCCAAACTCCCTGGTTGATGAAAGCATCTCCAACATTTCCTCTTTGTATATTCTCTTTGAATCCAACAAATAGCCCAATTAACAGGTGTAATAATCCAACAAATATAGAGAACACCAATATAGTCATCGGTCCGTTGGTTACACTTATATTACCAAGTGTAAATAGCGGATGTTTTACATTTATATAGTAGCTTTCTCCCAATGGATTTACTAAAGCTAATGGTGTCTTTGTTATATCAAATCCAAAGAATTCATAGAAGAAATCTCCTAAATAGCCACCAGTTATAATACCCATTATGATTGTTGAAATCCCTGCCAATGTTAGGATGTATCCCAATTTATTAGCTCCTTCACTAACTTTACCCATCTTTTTCCAAATCCAGAATCCAATTATGGTTAGTAGCAAACCATAAACTGCATCTGTTAGCATAATTCCATAGAACAATAAGAAACCAGGGACTAAGAGAATTGTTGGATCAACTTCGTTGTATTTTGGTAGAGCATACATCTCTGTAAGCATTTCAAATGGTTTAATAACCTTTGGATTGTCAAGTAGGACAGGTATTTTCTCCTCTGGTTCATCTGGCTCAGTTATTTCGACAAATGCAAAACCTTCAGCTGAGTTTTCAATTAAGCTTTTAGCTTTTTCAGCATCTCTTGCAGGAACCCATGCCTCTATGTAGTAAGTTCTATTTGTTTTACCAAATTGGGAATAAGCATCTCCTCTTGCCTTCTCTATTGATAATAATTCATAGACAGCCAACAATTCCTTTTCCCATTTTTGTGCTAATGCTTTCAACTTTTCTGTTAAGCTGTTTCTCTCTGATTCTATTGCTTTTAATTCACTCTCTATTTTTGAGAGGGCTTCACTTGGTGTTCCTTCTACATCACTTATGTCATATCTCTCAAATTCAAATTTCCTAATCTCTGATAAAACGCTCTCAAGCTTCTCTTTTAATGTAACAAATACTATTGGGACTCTAATTTTCTTATCCTTTTCAAATTCACTTCCAGCAAATATTTCAATGTATCCGTCTGTTATTTTGTCAAGGTCTGCTTTCAATTCCCCAAGTTTTTCCTTAGGAACACTTCCTGCTCCAATAAACACATACTCCCCAGAGCCAAGGTATTTTAGATCAAACTCTAAACCTTTTAAGTAAGATATTTGCTCTTTTAATTGCAATAACTTAGATTTTTTGTTATCCAACTCTGATAATCTCTCAGCTGGTTCATCAACCTCTTTACTAATCTCATTTAATATCTTTTCAGCATACTCGATAACTTCCTGATATGAACTGAATGAAACCTTCTTCTTTTCAACAGGTTTTGGATTTAGGATATCTTTTATACTTGTCTTCTTCTGACTAACACTTGAAAACATATCTAAAATTCTACCTGCCTTTATCATCAATGATGTAACATTTCTAACATAATCAGCTGATGATGATGGTGATAACAATGTCTTCCATTCCAAATCTTCCAATTTTTCAGATAAATCACAAAGTTCAACAATCCCTTCTTCATGTAAGCTTCTTACAACATTATCAATTTTTTCATCCAATATCACCGCTTTCAACTTCTTCATCCTTACGGGTCTCACTAAAATCACCTTTTTATTTAAATTTCAAGAATCTCAGATAATTTCAACGAGAGGATTTTAACTTTAGCAATGGATATTATTTCTTTTATCTCTTTTTCCGTCTCTTCAAGAATCTTTTCAGCTTCTTTTTTTGCTTCTTCCTCTGCCTTTTTAATCATCTCCTCAACAAGTTTTTTTGCCTCTTCTTCAGCTTCAGCAATGAGTTTTTTTGCCTCTTCAATAGCCTCTGCCTTTATCTGCTCAGCTTTCTTTTTTGCTTCTTCTATTTCATTAACTGCCTGTTCTTCAGCTAATTTTACCTCTTTTATTGCCTCCATAACACTAACGCTCATACTTCCACCTGCAGTTATTGGTAATATTTTAAAATAGGATGGTATATAAAATTTTTTATCCCTGACTCTATCAAATATTTTTAATATCAAATGTATTTAGTATAGCAATATACCACAGCCGGAATACACCCAATGGCCGTACAAGTTTCTAAAGATACTTTTTTTTCGGTTATATCCAAATGATAAAGAGACGATTCCATTATATCCTTTGGCAGACCATGCCTACCCAATCCAACATATATTCCAACTGGCTTTTTCTTTAATAAATGGGCAGTATCTAACGGAGTTATAGCCTTTTTTTCATCAGGTTTGGATGTTGAAGCAATTGGAATCCCAAATTGTGGCAAAAATTTATCAACAATGAAAAATCTATTTTTTTCAATTAATTTTTCTAAGTATTCTCCAGAATTGCCAATAGTGGTTTTTATGTTTAAGATATCTTCCACATCTTTACAGGGAAAGTCCATAATCGCTAAGTTACAATCAAACGCATAACATATTGGAGCAGCTCTTGCTATTGCTCTTTTATGTGCTTCATGCCATCTTGTTTTATCATAGGAGTTGTATAAAATTAACGTCATCCTTTTCAACTTCTTCATACTTTACCTCGGGAGGAAATATGCTTCCTATTTAAATAGGTTTTTGTTATTATAGTGAAACTTATTAATATACCTTTATCTTTAACATAGAACCGAAAAATATATATATGAGTTCATCCATTCTATAATTCGCTTGCGGTGCAGGGGTCGCCAAGCCTGGCCAAAGGCGCCGGACTTAAGATCCGGTCCCGTAGGGGTTCGGGGGTTCAAATCCCCTCCCCTGCACCATTTTTTTTATTTTCATCCTCTAAATTCAAAGATTTGAAATTATGAATTCAATTGTTGGTGGTGGAGTTGGAAAAAGTTTTTCACTTAACCAGCCCCACTACCAAAGATCTGGAAAATTTTATGGATGCGTATCTATTTAACCATATTTTAATATTGTTAGCTAGATGTAGAGTTTTTTATGAAGGTAGAGCTAAGAGCCAATTAGAGGAAGGAGATAGGGTCATTATAATAAAACCAGATGGAACATTTTTAATCCATAAAGATAAAAAAAGAGAGCCAGTAAACTGGCAACCTCCAGGGAGTAATATAATCTGGAAGGTTGAAGATAACTACTTTATTTTAAAGAGCATTAGGAGAAAGCCAAAAGAGGAATTAAAGGTAGTAATTTCAGAGGTCTATCATACGTGTGCTTTTAACTGTGAAGATTATGAAGAATTAAATCTAACTGGTAGCGAATCAGAAATGGCAGAGATGATTTTCAGAAATCCAAATTTAATTGAAGAAGGATTTAAACCTCTATCAAGAGAATATCAAATCCCTACTGGAATCATTGATATCTTAGGAAAAGATAAAGATGAAAGATGGGTTATCTTAGAGTTAAAGAGGAGGAGAGCAGATTTACAGGCAGTTTCTCAACTAAAGAGATATGTTGAGTATTTTAAAAGCAAATATGGAAGAGATAGAGTTAGAGGAATTTTAGTTGCCCCTTCTTTAACTGTTGGAGCTGAAAGATTGTTGAAGGAAGAGAACTTAGAATTTAAAAAGCTCAATCCACCAAAGGGTAGTAAAAAAGACTTAAAACAGAATATGAAATCTAAAAAAACAGCTATTTTAGATGAATGGCTATAAGAAAAAATTATATATCAAAAAATGCTTAAATAGATGATACTCCCCAGTGGGTTAGCCCTCTTGACGTAGCGGAGCTAAAGGATGATAGAGGGTGTTAAACTGGGGAGACATCATCTTTATAAAATTTTGGTGAGAGTATGAAAATCTATTTTGCTACTGGAAATCCAAATAAAATTAAAGAAGCAAATATTATTTTAAAAGATTTAAAAGATGTAGAGATTGAACAGATAAAGATTGAATATCCTGAAATTCAAGGAACTTTGGAAGAGGTTGCTGAATTTGGGGCAAAGTGGGTTTATGAAAAAATAAAAAAACCAGTTATTGTTGAAGATAGCGGATTTTTTGTTGAAGCTTTAAATGGCTTTCCAGGAACTTATTCAAGGTTTGTTCAGGAAACAGTAGGAAATGAAGGAATTTTAAAATTATTGGAAGATAAAGATAATAGAAACGCCTATTTTAAAACAGTTATTGGCTATTGTGATGAAAATGGTGTTAGATTATTTAAAGGGATTGTTAAAGGAAGAGTTAGCAATGAGATAAGAAGTAAAGGATATGGATTTGCTTATGACAGCATCTTTATTCCAGAGGGAGAGGAGAGAACTTTTGCAGAGATGACTACAGAAGAGAAAAGCCAAATATCTCATAGAAAAAGAGCTTTTGAAGAATTTAAAAAGTTTTTATTGGAGAGGATTTAAATGGTTTTTAATAGTTTCTTCAACTTTCCCATCCATGTCTTTTAAGTAAATATTAAAAAACAATTTTGATTTTGGAACTAAAATAACATATTTTGTCTTATTTTTAAATTTTACTTTGTATCCTTTAAAAAATTTCCAAGGTAAAGCAAGGTGGTAGTTTAAAAATGATTTTAAAATTATAACCCCATCTTTATAGATTTCAATGTCTCCAGAGGCGGGATTAATCTTATCATATATATTAACAATAACTAAGAAAGCAAGTAAAAGTATTATTATATTTAAACTTATATGATGTATGTTAATCAAAACATAAATTGAAAATGCTAAAAGGGCCATTATTCTAAAAAATTCAAAAGCCATCCTATTTCTTCCAATTCCAATCTTTGTTGAAGTTATATAATGCCATTCTTTTTTTGCTTTTTTGTATTTTTTATGTGAATAGTAGTATAAAACTCCCTCGCTTCCAAATAAGAACAATAAGAACATACTACACAATAATAACTCGATATCCATAATATTCCTCCAATTAATGCTTAAAATATTCTTTAAGTGTTTCTTCAATCCTTCCATCTTTATCTTTTAAATATATATCAGCAGTAATTCCTTTCTTTCCAATTAACTTTATTTTTCCATTAATTTTTTCATAGCCGTTGAATCCTTTCCAGGTATAAAATTGATTAAAATAAAAGCCATCTTTATATACTTCAACTCTGTATTTCTTAAAGCAGATGAGATATATGATAAAAAAGTAGCACAACATTATAACTAAACATGAATATACATCAAGTCCAAAAGTAAAATATGGAAAATATCGCAAAAACAACAAATACTACAGTAAATGGCAATAATGCCCCATAAAACGAATAAGGAATTGTATTTTTCAAGCTATCAGAATAAGTATAAACAATTTTTTTATTTTTTCTTTCTAATTTTGAGTATCTTAAAAAGGCATAAAGCTTAATAAATGCAAAAATAAATGATAAAAAGCCAGCATAAAGATAAATAGCCATTCCAATCCCATTCATATTTCCACCTTACTGATATAACTGTATTTGTTTAATACCAAATATATAAAAATTTGGTGAAAACATGAATCCTTTTGATATAATGAAAGCATCACAAATTGCCTGTTGTTTAGAAGTTAGCTCTTTCAAACCTGGAAATGTTCATAGAAATAGAGATTATAGAGACATCAAATATCATCACTTTATAAACTCTGGAATTGCATTTGGAAACGTGGTTTATGAAGCGGCTCAAAAAGATAAGGATGTTGGCTTATACATAAAAAAGGCAGTAATTGAGAGCAAAAAATGGAGCCCTACAAATGCCAACTTAGGCATTATAATGCTACACATCCCCATAGCCATGGCTGCTGGAAAATTAGATAGTTTTGATGAAAATAAATTAAAAGATAATTTAAAGAAAATTGCTGAAAACACAACTGTAGAAGATGCTTTAAATGTCTATGACGCAATAAATATAGCCATGGCTTATGTCAATAAACCAAAGAAAGGGCCTGACGTTACTTCAGAGGATGCAAAAAAAGAACTTATTGAAAAGGGCTTAACTCTTTTGGATGTTTATAAAATATCTGCAGAATGGGATAATATAAGTAAAGAATGGGTTGATAACTTTAAAATCTCATTTGAAGGATACAATTTATTAAAAAAGTATTATGATGAACTCAACAACATAAACTTAGCTGTAACAAAAACATTTTTAAACCTATTGGCTAAATATCCTGATACATTAATCGCGAGAAAGAGAGGTTTTGAAACAGCTTTAAAAGTTTCTAAAATGGCTGAAGATGTGTTAAATAACTTTACTGAAGAGAAAGTTAAAGAATTTGACAAATATTTATCAAAAGAAGGAAACAAACTAAATCCTGGAACAACGGCTGATTTAATTGCTTCATCATTGATGATATTTATATTAGATAGGATAGATAAGGGAGAAACAGTATTATGGTGAGAGAATGGAAAAAGATATCTATGAAAAGATTATGGATTTAGCAAAAAGAAGAGGTTATCTATGGAGTTCATTTGAAATCTATGGTGGAATTGCTGGATTTGTTGATTATGGGCCTTTAGGATGCCTACTAAAAAATAACATCATATCAAAGTTTAGAGAGCAGTATATTGTTAAAGAAGGATTTTATGAGATTGAAAGCCCAACAGTAACACCTTATGAAGTTCTAAAAGCTTCTGGGCACGTTGATAACTTTACAGACCCAATTGTTGAGTGTAAAAACTGTTTAGAATCTTTTAGGGCAGACCACTTAATTGAAGAGTTTGTAGATGTAGATACTGAAGGAAAAACATTAAAAGAATTGGAAGAGCTTATTAGAAAACACAATATAAGATGTCCAAAGTGTGGAGGAGAGCTTGGAGAGGTTAAGAAATTCAACTTAATGTTTGTAACATCTATAGGACCGGGAGGAAAGAGAACTGGATACATGAGACCAGAAACAGCACAGGGGATATTTATACAGTTTAGAAGATTAGCTCAATTCTTTAGAAATAAACTGCCGTTTGGTGTTGTTCAAATTGGTAAAAGTTATAGGAATGAAATTTCCCCAAGACAGGGAGTTATTAGGTTGAGAGAATTCACACAGGCAGAGATTGAATACTTTGTTCATCCAGAGAGAAAGGAGCATGAAAAATTTGATTTAGTTAAGGATGAAGTAGTTCCATTACTGCCAGCTGAAAGGCAGATGGATGAAAACTTAAGTGAGGATGAAAAAGTAATTAAAATAAGTATTGGAGAGGCTGTTGAGAAGGGAATTATAAGGCATCAGACAATTGCCTACTTTATAGCTTTAACAAAGGGGTTTTTAGAGGCAATAGGAATTGATAAGGACAAAATAAGATTTAGGCAACACCTCCCAAACGAAATGGCACACTATGCTATTGACTGTTGGGATGCTGAAATATATACAGAAAGATTTGGATGGATTGAGTGCGTTGGAATTGCTGATAGGACAGATTACGACTTAAGAAGCCACTCCGCACATAGTGGAGTTGAGTTATCTGTCTTTGTTGAATTTGATGAACCAAAGGAGATAGAGACCTATGAGATAAATCTAAACTACAAGGTTGTTGGAAGGATATTTAAAAAAGACACAAAAGCAATCGAGGCATATATAAACAACTTAGATGAAAGGGCATTAGAAGAGTTTGTTAAAACCCTTGAAAAAGATGGTAAAATAACAATAAACATTGATGGAAAGGAATTCGAGATTTTAAAGGACTACGTTGAAATTAAAAAGGTTAAAAAGGTTATCAAAGGAGAGAAAGTTATCCCACATGTCATAGAGCCATCCTATGGAATTGATAGAATTACTTACTGTTTACTAGAACATTCATACAGAGAGGAAGAGGATAGAGTTTATTTAGATTTAAAGCCATCAATTGCACCTATAAAAGCTTATGTCTTGCCATTAGTTAATAAGGAAGATATGCCAAAAATAGCCAAGGAAATTGAGAAAATGCTAAGAGAGAATGGCATTATTGCTGAATATGATGATAGTGGAGCTATAGGAAGGAGATACATGAGAGCTGATGAGATTGGTGTTCCGTTCTGTATAACAGTGGACGGACAGACATTAAAAGATAAAACTGTAACAGTTAGAGAGAGAAACACAAGAGAGCAAGTTAGAGTTAAAATAGATGAGTTAGTTGATTATCTAAAAGAGAAATTAAAAGATTAATCCTCAAACAACTTTTTTATAATCTCATTGTCAATATAAAATTTGAATTCTTTTGCTTTATAAATTCTCTTTGCTCTACTTCCTTCTAAGACCAAATCACTTTCGACTAAACCTGCTTCTTCTAATTTTCTTAAATGAGCATAAACAACAGGTCTCGATAGTTCTAACTCTTTAGCTAACTCGTAAATATTTTTTGGCTGTTTATTTAGAATGTATAATATTTTCACCCTTATTGGATTAGACAATGCATCCCCCATTTTTACTACATCTATCAACCTCATAAAATCACTCAATTTCTTCCCATTTCTTCTTTAACTCTCTAACAATCTCCTTTATCTCTTCAATGTCTTTTTCTATTTTTACAAGTTTCTCACTGTCTATATTTTGGGTTTGCTGTTTTTTTAGTGGAGAAATCAATACATATACTATTATAGCAATAATCACAGCAATTATAACAATCCAAATTATCATCCAAACAATACCATAAAATGGGTCTGTTGAAGCGACTTCACTACCTACATAGTGCATTCCGAAACCCATTGGCATACTTTCACCAACATTAAATATTTTAATTTTAAAAATTTATAACCTCACAAAATATAAAAATTTAATGAAACTAAAAAGTGATTTATTTTTATGTTTTATAAAAACCAAGTAAATGTAAAATTTAAAATATAAAAATTTATTGAGATACCAGCTCATTTCCAATAATTAAGATGGCGGAAGTTTGGTTATGATGCCCTATTGCCCCTCCTGCTGTTGAACCTTGCTCTCCATAAGTATCAAATCCAATTAACTGGAACATCCCCTAATTTTTCTTTGATGATATCTAAATCACTAAACCCTAACCTCTCTTTAGCCAATCTCCTTAAAATACAGTTGAATATAATTACAGCCCCAATTTTCTTTGGATGTCCTGCATCTGCAATGGCTTTATCTAAAGTTTCTTCAAATTTTTTAATGGCATATTCTCTATTTGTATCCATAACTGAGAAATGAACCCCCATTGGAATCTCTGCGTAGAATGGGACTGCTCCATTTTCTTCTTTAATTGCACTTCTTACAACATACTCCCCACTAACATCTATTGTTCTGAAGCCGAATGTTTTCTCTGCAAATAGTTCAGGAGTTAGCTCATCAACATTAAGTATTTCTTTCATTCTCTCTGCTGCTGGCTTTCCATCTAACTCATAAACAACTCTCCCCTCTGATTTAGTTACAGTAGCCCCAATGTCTGTTGGATAATACGCTTAGATTCTTGGGTTTGGTGAGAGCGGAACCTCTTGTTACAGTAGCCCCAATGTCTGTTGGATAATAAGGATGCCCTATGGCTGTTCCCATCTTCAAGCCTCCACTTAAAACGCAAAGAACTGCTGAATTTGTATAAACACCATTTGCAAATTGATATGTTTGCTGGAATTTTAAATCATCTCCAGTACTGCCACCAATTATATGGGCAGATTTTCCCAATTTGCTAATAACTCCTCTTAAAAACTCCTCTTCAACTCCCTGTAATCCATCTGGTAAAACAATATTCATAAATGTCTTCATATTAGCTATATCATAAGCTCCTTTCCTCATAGCCCCTAAAAAAGTTATGAAGGGATTAAATTTTATGCTTTTGTAAGCATTTTCAACTGCTTCTAAACCAGCCTTAAATGGATTTTCTTTTAAATTTTTTCCCACTCCCACTCCAACAGATAAATATTTACTCTCCAATGTCATTACTGCAACCGTCCCGGTAGTTTCTTTCTCTGCAGATGAGCAGATTTCCCCAGCTGTAGTACATCCAACTATTGGGCAATTAACTTCATTTTTAATTGCTTCATAAACCTCATTTGGATTTAAATTTGAAGAAGCAAAAACAATAACGAGAGTTGGGTTTTTTGTTGTATCTAAAGCGTTATTTATTGCCGTTGTTGGGTCTTTGCTAATTCCAACACCTACTTTTAATGGGTCTATATGCAAAATTTCACCCCTTAACATTTTTATTTTTTCATTTTATTATTTTATTACTTTGATTATAAATATTTTTCGAATATTTGTTGATTTCTCGAGGAGAAGGAAATTTTTCAATTTTTATTTGATAGATAACAAATGATACTTCATAAAAAAGCAATAGGGTAGTGGAATTTTCACAGGAATAAATGTTCTCATTGCATATTAATGCCTAATTAAGTATTGGAGAATTCATCTGCTAGGAAGTATAAACTGCGGAAAGTCCATTCAAAAAAAGTATTTATAAAATAATAGCATTTAATTGACTATATCTCCCTTAAACACTATTGAAGGAGATATTAACTTACCCCTCTGCTCAACATCATTTAATGGAATAGCATCTTTAAACATCTCAAATATATTGCCTCCAAACATCCCTCTCTTAATTGGAATTATCTCTCCATTTTTATACAGATAGGAGTTTTGTATCTCTACAGCAAAATCTCCAGTTATTGGATTTGATGTGTGAGAACCAATGACCCCATTGATATAAACATACTCATCAAAATCATCTAAGCTGTTTTTTGTCTCTTTAATGATAAAGTTTGTTGGTGAAACATAAGGTAAAGACCTATAACTTCTTGAACAATTTCCAGTAGAGCTTTTTCCTTCTTTATTAGCCCTCTTTATATCATATAGGTAGTTCTTCAAAACTCCATTCTCAACTAAGACGGTTCTCTGCATAGCAGTTCCTTCACCATCACATTTTGAGGAATATAAAGCATAATCCAAAGTCCCATCATCAACTATTGTTATATTCTCCCCAAAAATCTGCTCCCCAATTTTTCCTTTTAAAATACTCCTATCTCTCTGCACATTTTCAGCACTGAATGCTGGCATTAACGTATAAGCCAACAAATCATACAATGCCCTTGGAGATAGAACTATATTCCCTTTATAAGATATAGCTTCTCCATTTGCTGACTTCTTAGCTAAATCCAATGCCTTATAGCTAATTTCCTCAACATCAAAGATGTTATGCCTTGTTCTGCATTCATAAGAGGTTTCTCCCTCATACATTATAGATATTGATGCTGAAAAATAGGTATCTTGTTCTTCAACATCCACACCGTTTGAGTTTATCAACCTCGCATATCCAACATCTTTGCTAACCCCTCCACTTAAAACAATGGCATTGTTATCTAAGGCAATATCTCTCATAGTTATTAAGTCCTCTAACAATTCCTTTTCATCCAAATCCAAAATCTCTTTATAGAACATCCCCTTTGGCTCTTTGTATTTTTGAGGTTCGGCAAATTCTGTATACCTATCTTCAACCAAGTTTTTCATTGCCTTATAGACGATATTTTCATCAAATCTATTTGTGTATGCAAAGCCAACCTTCCCATCCTTTATAACTCTAACTCCAATACCATAGGAGATTCCTGTTTGAAAGCTATCCACACTCTTTCCATCCAAATCAACGCTGACTTCATAAGATTTAACAAAGAAAACCTCTGTTTCAAATCCTTCATTTTCACCAATTTTTATTAATTTCTCTAAATCCATATCCATTATTTCACCTGTGTATTTTAAAAATTATCTCGTCAATTTTTGTTAAGTAGGTTATAATAGACAGTAAAATATAAATATTTTAATAAATATTTAAAATACTAAGGGATAGTATATATGGAACAAAATAACTATGAATCATCAACAGTTAAAATAAAAATTGTAGGCACAATTGAGTAAAATCATACACGATAAAACTTATCTAAAACTGTGGGGGGAAATATAATGAAAATTATTGTAAATTGGACTAGTGTTATTGTGATTGTAGTAGTATTTTGTTTTTTAATTGTATTAGGTATTTGGCTTTTATTATTTGGCTGGGATGTTGAAGTAATAATACTTGGAGGACATCTAACTCAAATAAGTGTATGGATGTTATTACTTTATTTACTCTGGTTTGGGTATATTTACACCAATACTAAGAATAATATAATTGAGTATTTTAGTGCATGTCCTATTTGTGAAAGTCCTAACATACTTGTAAAATTATCATGGGGATTTTCTATTAACGATACTCACGAAGTAGTTTGTCAAGATTGTGGAGCTAAATGGTTAATAAAAACGTCAGGATGGACAGGTAAAATAAAAACAGTTAAACTGGTAAAACCAAGTGATAATGGAACTGGACAAGAATATCTTGGCAAAGAAACAGACCCAGAGTTCTGGATTTCCATAGCTCGTAAGAGAAAACAAGATTAACTACTCTAAAATAAAATTTAGAACATAAATTATTATTATCTCAGAAAATTAGTGGGGGGCGGATATGATATCCAATAAAGAAATTAACTCATTTATTTCTTTTGTTCAATCTTCTAAAAAT
Organism: Methanocaldococcus sp. FS406-22; assembly: GCF_000025525.1. Taxonomy (NCBI): domain Archaea; kingdom Methanobacteriati; phylum Methanobacteriota; class Methanococci; order Methanococcales; family Methanocaldococcaceae; genus Methanocaldococcus; species Methanocaldococcus sp. FS406-22. Next base: position 1,748,063 of record NC_013887.1, on the reverse strand, counting down.
CCCTCTAAATTGTTTAGTATTCCATACTTGTCCATATACAGTGGAAGGAACTCCAATATAAGATTTGGAACAAGACATGTTTTTGCCGATTTTCCAAGAATAGCAAATGAGTGTCTATATGTGGAAATAAGACATATTTGCAATGAAAAATTTAAAGATGCTGTAAATATAGCACCAAAAACAATAAATGAACTTAATCACAAAATTAACAAAATAAAATCAACCATTGATGATATAAATAAAGAAAAAACTGATGAAAATACTCAAATTGGTTTTATTTCAAAGAATCTTGAAGAAATTGGTATTAAATGGAGGATTCGATATGAACCATATTATAAAACACCGGTTATAATAATCGACGCAAAACGTTATTATAAAGAATTTTGGCCAGAGAAAATTAAAAATTTTATTGAAAAGTTAAATAATGGTTATGATTATCCTCACCAAATTTACGAAATGGCAAGTGAGCTCACACCAAGATATGAAAGATTAGATTTAGATGTAAAGCCTCCAGAGATATTTGAAGTTCTTGAAAATTGTGGATTGAGCTTATCTAAAGAATTAACTGAAATCCAAAAACTTATAGAAAAATTAAAGAAAATTATCGTTATTCCTACTGAAAGTATAGAGTTGTTTGAATTAAAAGTATTTGTTGATTCTACTTTTGCAGATATGCTTAACCTACTATACCAACTACGTCATATAGCAAATAATGGCCAATATTTTTCTGGATATCTATTGCTTAGAAAATTGCTTGTTGATATTGGAGCAATACTTTTTATGTATTCATTAAGTAGAGAATACCCGAAAATTGTAGAATTAAATTTTCTTTCAGAAGAAGAAAAGAATAAACTATTTTATGTTGGAATTAAATATTACATTGAAAACTTTGAAAATATATGGTTTAGACCATTTTATGATGAAAGAGGAGTGGTAATCTTAGCTCCTCTCCGTTATGATAAAGAAGATAAAAAAACCAACCATAATATAACTAATTACAAAGTATTAAAAGGAACATACAAAAATAGAAACTTTATTAAATGGCTAAAAGAAGAAAAAGAGGATATTGACTTTAAAGATACGTTATTTATGGAAACAATAGATATTCTTAGAATCCATAAATTGTTTGTATTCGATGCTATCGAACAGAATATTACTTTACCAGATAAAAAAGAAGAAAAACTAAATAATCCATCGTATAAAGCATACATTGAATATCATAAACTCAGTAATGCAGTCCATAACCCAATATTAGTTGATTTTCCACCATTTTCATCAACAATTGAATATTTAGGATTTTTGCATCACTTAAAAATAGTTAAAGAAATTATATCTGAATCATACAAGAATCTTAAAAATATAATATCTATTGAAAAGAAAAAATGAGAGAATTTAAAATGGGCATCTGAAGTTTTTACCAGCATACTTACTCAATCCCAACTCTTGCTCAATTCTAATTAACTGGTTGTATTTAGCTGTTCTTTCCCCTCTTGCTGGAGCTCCTGTCTTTATTTGCCCAGAGTTTAAGGCAACTGCCAAATCAGCTATTGTTGTATCCTCTGTCTCTCCACTTCTGTGTGAGACAACAACTCCATACCCATTTCTAAATGCCAATTGAGCGGCATCAACTGCCTCACTCAAAGTTCCAATCTGATTAACCTTCAACAATAACGCATTTGCGGCTTTCATCTCAATACCTTTTCTTAATCTCTCAACGTTTGTAACAAACAAATCATCTCCAACTATTTGAATATCCAACTCTTTAGTCATCATTGCAAAGCCCTCAAAGTCCTCTTCATGGAATGGGTCTTCGATTGAGACGATTGGATATTCTTCAACCAATGCCTTATAATAATCTAAAAGCTCTTCTCTTGTTAATTTTCTGCCCTCAACGTAATAGTAGCCATCTTTATAAAACTCTGAGGCGGCAGCATCTAAGGCAAAGACAATTTCATCCCCATATCCAGCTTTTTTAACACTTTCAGTTAGTAAATCTAAAGCCTCTCTTGATGTTTTTAATGGAGGGGCAAAACCTCCCTCATCTCCAACATTCACAGCATTCTTACCATATTTTTCCAATATAACATTTTTTAATACGTGATATACTTCAGAACCCATCCTTACTGCCTCTGATATTGAAGTAGCTCCAACTGGCATTATCATAAACTCTTGCAAATCTAAATCATTTCCAGCATGTTTTCCTCCGTTTATAACGTTCATCATTGGAACTGGCATAACATAGGAGTTAAATCCTCCCAAATACTTGTAGAGGGGGATTTTTGCCGTTGCTGCTGCTGCCTTTGCTACTGCCAAAGAAACAGCCAATATTGCATTAGCTCCAAGCTTAGATTTGTTTGGAGTTCCATCTAATTGAATCATTATATTATCTATTTCTCTCTGCATCCTTGCATCATATCCTAAAATCTCTGGCCTAATTATTGAATTTACATTCTCAACTGCCATTAAAACTCCTTTTCCTCCAAATCTCTGCTCTTTATCTCTCAACTCCAATGCCTCATGAGTTCCAGTTGATGCACCACTTGGAACAATTGCTGAACCATAGCCGTTTCCTTTTGTTATAACCTCTACTTCAACCGTTGGGTTTCCTCTTGAGTCAATAACCTCTCTCGCAACAATATCTTTAATCTCAAATCTCTCATCCATGTTGTATAACAAGTTATCACCCAGTAAAGATTTTAAATAATTTTATAGATAAATTTTTATAATAAACTTAGGGGTGAGGTTATGGGAACTATTGAAAGTTATTTAAAAGATACATACAACTATATCATTTTTAACTTTAAAAAGTTATGTGTTGGAGGGTTAATAAGTGCAATAGTTGGTGCTATGGGTGGGGCATTGGTTGGATTTATGCAACTGTTCATAGAAAAAACAAATACAGATTCTTTTTATTTTATAATGTTATTTATGATTTATATAGCCATAGTTCTTCTTATTGGATTGGTCGTATCAATGCTTATATCTGGTTATTACGTTAGAGTTATGAGAACAACTGTTGAAGGACTTGATGAAGCTCCTAATTGGGACAATATTGGAGACTTGCTTGTTAAGGGGATTTTATATCTCATTGGTAATTTTATACTGGTAATAGCTTTTTTACTAATCCCAGCTATAGTTTTTGTGCTTGGAATGTTTATGATGCATTTCAACAACATGCTTGGAGTGGCTGTTATGTTGTTTAGTGTGCTATTGATAATTTTGTTTAGTTTTGCCCTTTGGTTTTATTCTAAGTTGGCAGAGGTTAATTATTCAGTTAAAGGATTTTTTGGATTCTTTGAATTTAGGGAAATATTTAAAATGATAAGTTTAAAATATGTTATTTTGCTAATTGTTATTGCAATTATTGGAATTGTTATAAGCTTAATAATTGTAATACCACTTGATATAATCGGAGTATTCTTAGAAATTTTGGCATACAACAACAAAAACATTGCAGTTGTTTATATGGTGATAAAGATACTCTCCTACGCATTATCAGCATTTATTGATTTCTATTTAGGGATATTTTCAATAAGAGCAGTTGCATTATATTATAAAGATATAGTGTCTTTCAAAACTTCTGAAATAACTGAGGCATAGATGAACGCCTTCCTTTGGAAGGCGTTCAATTTTTCCTTGAATAAATTTTATTAATTTTGAAAGACACTATAAAAATGAGGGATAGCATGATAACTGAAGCATTAAAAAAGGTTATTGAATTTAAAGATTTAGATGAAAGAGAGGCAGAGGCTGTTATGAAAGAAATAATGAGTGGAAATGCAAAGCCAACACAGATAGCCGCTATCTTAACAGCTTTGAGAATGAAAGGAGAGACAATAGATGAGATAACAGCATTTGCAAAGATTATGAGAGAATTCTCATTAAAGATAAATCCAGACGTTCCAAAATTATTAGACACATGTGGAACTGGTGGAGATAACTTAAACACCTTCAATATAAGCACAGCAACTGCTTTTGTTGTCTCTGTTTATGTTCCAGTTGCAAAGCATGGGAATAAGGCAGTTAGTAGCAAAAGTGGAAGTGCTGATGTCTTAGAGGCTTTGGGAGTTAATTTAAATGTTCCTATTGAGAGAGTTAAGGAGTCTATAGAGAAGATAGGCATAGGATTTTTGTTTGCTCCCAATTTCCACCCAGCAATGAAGTATGCAACGCCAGTTAGGAGAGAGTTGGGAATTAGGACAGTTTTTAATGTATTGGGACCTTTAACAAACCCAGCAAATGCCAACTATCAACTAATGGGAGTTTATGATGAGGCATTGACAGAGAAGTTAGCAAATGTTTTAAAGAATTTGGGATTGAGAGGGGCTTTGGTAGTGCATGGTAGTGGAATGGATGAGATAACAACAATTGGAAAGACAAAGATATCTGAACTAAGAAATGGAGAGGTAAAGAGCTACTACATCGAACCAGAGGATTTTGGCATTAAGAGAGCTAAGTTAGAAGATATTAAAGGAGGAAATGCTGAAGAAAATGCTAAGATAATTAGAAATATATTTGAAGGAGAGGAGGTAGGAGCTAAGAGGGATATTGTTGTTTTAAATGCTGCCTATGCCTTATACATTGCTGAAGAGGCTAAAGATGTTGAAGAAGGAATTAAATTAGCTGAAAAATCCATTGATAGTGGAAAGGCATTAAAGAAGTTGGAGGACTTAATTGAATTCTACAGATTATAAAATTTTGGTGGAATTATGCCAACAGATGCAAAGATAACTATTGAACTTCCAGAAGGAGTTTCAAAGGAAGAGATACTAAAAGAGATTAAAAATCTAATTAGATTGAAAAAATATGAAGTAGATAGGGGCTTTAATTTACTCAATGATTATGATAAGAGGAGGGCTTTAAAGATAGCTGAATTTGTTGAAAATTACTTAAAAAAGCACTATCCAAAGATTAAGTTTAAAATAAGATTGGAGTATGATGACTTTGAGGATGAGATAAACGTTAGAATTATCTTTAAAAGTAAATTGTCAAGTGATGAATGGATTAAAATCCTTAATGAAATTGATGAAGCTATAATTAAAAACTTCAATAGAGATGAAAGAAAAAAGATATATGTCGTTAGTATTTAGGTAGAGATTATGAAAAAGAAGTTTTATTATAATCCAAAAGGATTTTATGATGTTGCAGAGAAAATAAAGGACGATAAAAGTTATAAATCAGAGGATAGATGTAGGACTGCAATAGGGAGATACTACTATTTTATCTTTCTAACGATTAGAGATTTGATTTTAAATGTTGATAAAAGGCCGTTAATACAAGATTTATTAAATTCTCCTCGAAGTCATTCTTATTTAAGGACATATTTAGAAGAACTTGCAGATATTACTGGAAATTTGGATTTTGATAAATTGTCTAAGAAAATTAAGAAGTTGCATTATCTTAGAAAACTGGCTGATTACAACACTGAAATGAGAATAACTTATCAAAATGCTGATAGAGCTAAAAAATTAGCAGATGAGATAATTGATAAGCTAAACTCAATAACCTACGATAACAAAAAAGGCTTAAAAGACATTCTTGAATATCTTGCTATAAAAGAAATGGATAGAAAAGTTAGTAAAAAAGAAGATAAAAAATATACCTCCCAGATTTTGGATTAGGGTGAATTATAATTTATATAGAACAAAGAGGGTTAAATATGGAAAAGATAATAATAAACTCAATGAAAAAAGTATTTTTAGAGGAATTAGAGGAACTTGAAAATGAATTAAATCAAATCTTTAAAAAATACAATGTTAAAAATAAAGATGAACTTAAAAGGAAACTCTCTGAAGGAAAAATTAAAGAAGATGATATTAAAGATGACTTAGAAAGGATTGAATTTTTAGAGGAGAACATAGAAAGAGTTATGAAGTGTTTGAGAGAGATAAATGTAAAATCCCTATAGCAACTTTTTCTTTCGTAAAATTAACAATTTGGTGGTTTTAATGATTATCTTGGCTGTTGGTGGTTATGACCCTACAGGAGGGGCTGGTATCTCTGCAGACGTAAAAACTGCCCATACCTTGGGAGTTTATTGTCCAACGATAATAACCTCAGTAATTCCTCAAAATAATAAAATAGTTTATGAAAAGCTTGATTTACCAGAAGAGAATATAAAAAATCAATTTAAAGCAATTTTTGAAGAATTTAATATAGAATATGTAAAAACTGGAGTTTTAACTTTGCAGAGTATTGATATTTTGCTAAAATACATTGATAAATATGATTTAAAGGTTATATGTGACCCAGTTCTTGCTTCTACAACAAAGTTTTCGTTTGTTGATGAGGAATTAATGAAAAGATATGTTGAGCTTTTCAATAAAAGCTTTTTAATAACTCCTAACAGAGATGAATATGAGAAGATAATGAATTTTGTGAAGAACAATAATCTAAAGCTTAGAGATGATCTACACATCTTAGTTACTGGTATTGATGATGTTTTAAAGATTGGTTCTGAAAATATAAAAGTATTTAAAGGATTTAAGGTCGATAGAGAGGTTCATGGGACTGGCTGTGTTTATTCAACAGCCATAACTGCATTTTTATCTAAGGGTTATAGTTTAGAAGATGCCATTAGAGAGGCAAAGAAATTTGTCTTATCTTCAGTTATCTATGCAAAAAAATCAAAGTTTGGTTATAACTCTAATCCTACTTATATCAATAGAGAGCAAGTAATAAAAAACCTTAGTTATGCCCTATATTTATTAAAAAAGATAAACTTTACCCTAATTCCAGAAGTTGGGAGTAATATAGCAGAGTCCCTTCCATATCCAAGAGATTTTAAAGATGTTGCGGCATTAACTGGAAGGATAATAAAAAATAAGCTCGGAGGATTTTATATTGTTGGAGATATTGAGTTTGGAGCTTCAGAGCATATAGCAAAGATAATTCTAACTGCAAATAAGTTCAATCCAGAGATAAGGGCCTGCATGAATATAAAGTATGATGAAGAGTTGATAAAATTATTAAAGGATAAATTTACAGTTTCTTCATTTGATAGGAAGGATGAGCCACCAAATGTCTCAACTATGGAATGGGGAACAAAAACAGCTTGTGAAAAATTTAGTGGAGTTCCAGACATTATCTACGATAGAGGAGGAGAAGGAAAAGAGCCGATGATTAGGGTTTTAGGTAGAGATGCTATAGAGGTTGTTAAAAAAGTTGAAGTTATTCAAAAGATATATAACTCATTAATGTGAATATCCAAATATTTTAATTAAATTTTATAAAATTATGAAACTAAAGTTTCTTAGAAACCAGAAAAAATGGTGGACTGGGCGGGATTTGAACCCGCGGCCTCCGCACAGCCAATGCGGCGCTCTCCCAGTCTGAGCTACCAGCCCACAAAATAGCACTGCTTTTATATAGCGTCCTCATATATAAACTTTTCTATTATACATTTAAATTAACAAATTAAAAAGAAAGTATTTAAACAAATTGGCTAATTTTAAAATTAAATAAAAAAGGATGAGGGAAAACTATGGACATCAAAAGCAATATTATCAACGCATTAAAAGAAGTGATTAGCAAAGAGATAGGCAAAGAGCTTGACATAAAATTGGATAAAACACCAAACTTAGAGTTGGGAGACTACTCTGTAAATATCTGCTTTAGATTAGCTAAAGAGTTAAAGAAAAATCCAAAAATCATTGCCGAGGAGTTAGTAGATAAGTTAAAAGCTATGAACATCGAAGGAGTTAAAGAAATAAAGGCAGTTAATGGATATATAAACTTCTACATCGATTATAACAAATTTGCTAAACATCTATTGGGGGATATTGATAAAAAAGGAAATGATTATGGTAAAGGAGACAAAAAAGGAATAAAAATTATCTTAGAGCACACATCAGCAAACCCTAACGGCCCTTTACATATTGGACATTTAAGAAATGCCATTATTGGAGACTGTTTAAAGAGAATACTGGAGTTCTATGGCTACGATGTTGAAACCCACTACTATGTAAATGATATGGGTAGGCAGATGGCTTTGGTTGTTTATGGAATTGATTTATTTGGTTTAGATGAAAACAAAAAGAAAGACCATGCAATTGCTGAAACTTATGTAAAAATTAATAAATACTTGGAGGAGCATCCCGAAGAAGAAGAAAAAATCCTTGAATTAATGAGAGAGTATGAAGATGCCTTAGAAAAGAATGAAAATAATGAGATAACTAAAAAATTTGAGTTTGCCGTTAATTATGCATTGGATGGGATAAAAGAAACATTAAATAATTTAAATATTAAGCACGATACCTTTGTTTGGGAAAGTTCCTATGTAAGAAATGGATTAGTTAAGGAAGTTATAAAAAAATTAATGGAAACTGGAAAGGTAATTAAAGAAGAAACCTACATGCTTGACCTTTCTGAATTTGGTATTCAAAAGAAGATGGTTTTAGCAAGGGCAAACGGAACAAGCTTGTATTCAACAAGAGATATTGCCTATCATTTAGATAAGCTATCAAAATGTGATATTGGAATAGATGTTTTAGGAGCAGACCACAAATTAACAGCTGAGATGGTTAAAGCTGCCTTAAAATTACTTGGAAGCAAAGTGCCAGAGGTTATATTTTATGAGTTCATCTCTCTTCCAGAGGGTTCAATGAGCACAAGAAGAGGGAGATTTATAAGTGCTGATGAGCTATTGGAAGAGGCTATAAAGAGGGCTAAGGAAGAATGCAATAAGAGAGGAGTAGAGGAAAATATTGCCTACGATATTGGATTGGGGGCTGTAAGATATAACATAGCAAGAATTTCCCCAGAGAAGCCAATGGTATTTAAATGGGAAGAAGCCTTGGACTTTGAAAAGGTTGGATGTCCATTTATACAGTATGCCCATGCAAGATGTTGTAGTATTTTAAAAGAGGCAGAAAATAAAGGAGTTAAAGATGAGGCAGTATTCAACTATGAATTAACAAATGAGGAGAAAGAATTAATTAAGATGTTGGACGAATTTAAGGATATAATTAAAGAAAGTGCTGAAAATAGAAAGGTGCATGTATTAGCAAACTACTTATTAGAGCTTGCTAAGGTATTTAATAGATTCTATGCAAATTGTCCAATTTTAATGACAAAAGTTGATGACAATGTCAAAAAATCAAGATTAAAATTAGTTAAAAGCACTAAAACTGTATTAGAGATAGGTTTAGGATTGTTGGGTATAAGATGCCCAGGAAGGATGTAAATTATTATTTTTAAAATTTTTATAGTAAAATGCCAAATTATCTTTTATTATCATCTATTATTTTCCCACTAATTTTTGTTAATATAAATTGGACAATTTGGGGGATTGATTAAAATGGGAACTAAAAAAGTTTTAGTTATTGATAATATTGACTCATTCGTTTGGAATTTAGTTCAATATGTAGGGACTTTGGGCTATAAAGTTAAGTTAGTAGATAACAAAATTACATTAGAGGAGATAAAGAAAATAGACCCAGATAGAATAATTATAAGCCCAGGGCCGAAAACTCCAAAAGAGGCTGGTAACTGCATAAAGATTATTCAAGAGGTAGAAATTCCAATATTAGGGGTTTGCTTAGGGCATCAGTGTATCGTTGAGGCATTTGGTGGAGAGGTTGGGAGAGCAGATAGAGTTATGCATGGAAAGGCAAGTTTAATAGAGCATGATGGTGAGGGAATTTTTAAAGACATTCCTAACCCATTCTATGGAGGGAGGTATCATTCCCTAATAGCTAAGGAAGTTCCAAAAGAGTTAAAAATAACTGCTAAGAGCTTAGACGATAACTATGTTATGGGAGTTAGACATAAAAAGTTGCCAATTGAAGGAGTTCAATTCCATCCAGAAAGTATATTAACCGAATCAAATAAATTGAAGTTCCCAGATTTAGGGTTAAAGCTTATTAAGAATTTTGTTGAGAATGAATATTGATAGCAAAAAATATTTTTAAGTGAAAAATATGGATGTTTATGAAACACTATACCAACTTTGCTTAGAATATAAGGTATTGTTGGATGATAAAGAAGTTCCACTATGGAAATTAAAAAAAGAGGATTTAGAAAAAGCTAACTTAGATTTACCATGGACTTCTATTAGAGATTTAGCTATCTATTTGTATGAACTAAAAAAGAAACAGCAAAACTCTAAGGAGCTTATTAAATGTGATATAATAGAGATTTTAGTAGGCATTGCTTTATTAAAGCCAGAGGAAGGAAGTAATTACATGGGACTTGTTACAGAAGATATGTGTCTAACTTATTTAAGTGAGCTTATAACCGCAAGAATCAACTGTATAGCAAGATACTACTACATGATGAAAAAACCACAAAATACAAATATATTTGATGAAATAATATTAAAATTTCCACAAAAGAAGGACATTAGAGCATCTAACATAAACGATTTAAGAGATTTGGTTGGAAAGATTAGAAATTATTTTAAATAATCCTAAAAATTTAAAACCTTTAAAAGCCCATTAAAAATACTGGAATTATGGATAACATCATAAGCAATGCTACAAATATTGCCAATATTTGCCTCTTACCTATTTTTGTGTTTTTCATTACAACCCCCTTAGCTCCAAGTATGATTTTCTAATTATATTGTCTTTACTAATATTTAAAGTTTTCAGTATCTCCATAAGTTCTTCCAAAACCTTATCTTTTTCAGTAATATCTGAGATTGACTTTTCTAATTCTAAAAACAAACCGAGACCCTCGACATCATCAATACTTGCCTCAATATCTCCCTTTTTGTAAATCTCCCTAATCTTTCTAATGGGCTTAACTTCTTTAAATCCAAGTCTTTTAAATATCTGCCTCATCTTTTCTTTATCCTCAATTCTTACTTCAATTTCTTCACGTGTTTTTGATATTTTATCTATTTTTGGACCTTTATATGTAACAAAGAAATTTCCATCTTCATCTCTAATCCTCAAAGCTTCATCGGTTTCCCTAAAATCCCTATCAATTCCATTGAAATAAATATCCTCTTGAAATTTCTTTTTGATAAATTTAAAGCCAAGATTTTTTAATTGCTCTACAACTTTATCTTTATCATCAATTTTCACTTTAATTTCAACCTCTATCATAACAACTCACCAAATAATAGAAATTTTTTCAACCACTTCCTTTAAAGTATTTTTTATTTCATCCCTATCTACATTTTCTACAACCAAGTAAATAATTACCTTATCTCCCTCCCTTTCAAGGACTGTTGATGTTATATTCCCTCCAATTTTTGATATTCTTGAAGTTATATCAGCCAATAACCCAATCCTATCCTTAGCCACAATCTGTAATTTTAAAGCTCCTAAGGTGATTTCTCCCTTTTCTAATAAATACAACCCCTCTTTTGTTAATCTAACCCCTCCATTCCTACCTTTTTTAGTTTCTACTAATCCCAAATCCCTCAAAACTCTAATTTTCACATCCAAGTTTTTTGGGTGAATGTTGAGTTTTTTGGCAAGCTCTCTAATTGTTATTGGCTCTTTTAAATGTTCCATAATCTTTTTAGTTATGCCCTCAACTTTCATAATCTCACAATTTATTTAAATTAATTGATTAATTCTTCTATAAAAATAAGAAAAGTAAAATAAATTTATGACCTAGCTCTCTTTCTCTCTCTTTTCAATCTTCTCAATCTTTTCTTGTACCATTTCCATCTCATTCTTCCTTTCTTTTTCCATCTTCTTGAACTCCTCTTTATGGTATCACCCTCTTATCTTATTTTTTAAATTTTTACCTAAATAATATGAAACCCTTACTTAAACTTTTTGGTTTTGTTATTTTAACCAGCTACCCTTTTCTACAACAACATAGCCCTCTTTATTTACCTTAGGAGCAATTTTTAGAAACTTCTCCCTAAATTCTGGATTACTTTCAACTGCTTCATCTTCCCTAAGAACATTTCTGCTGTCTATAATATAGTAACTCTCTTCCATCTCTAAGTTGAACTTCTCTAAAACCTCGCTGAATTTATTGATAATCTCTTCAGCCTCTTTTTTTATTTTTTCAATGGTTTTTTCATCCATTAAACTCACCGTAAAGGTTAGATTAAACCAAGTTCTCTTAAAACATTTTCCAAAATCTTTTTATGCTCTTCACTCATCTCACATAATGGCAATCTTAACTCCCCAGCAGGTCTTCCCATCATATTTAGGGCAGTTTTAACAGGGATTGGATTGGTTTCAATAAACATTGCCTTCATTAATGGGAATAATCTATAGTGGAGTTCTCTTGCTTTTTCAAAATCTCCATTTAAAGCATAATCAACCATTTCAACGAACTCTTTTGGAACTATATTGGCAACAACACTGATAACTCCTTTTCCTCCTAAGGCGATTATTGGGAGGGTTAGCTCATCATTTCCTGAAAGAACTGTTATCTTAGCATCATGTATTAGCTCAGAAACTTGGGATAAATTAGGATTTGCCTCTTTAACTGCTGAAATGTTGCTGTATTCTTCAGCTAAAAGCTTTACTGTCTTTGGTTCTAAATTAACAGAAGTTCTTGAAGGAACATTGTATAAGACAATTGGAAGATTTACTGATTCGGCAATCTTTCCAAAATGCCTTCTTAAACCTTCTTGTGTAGGTTTGTTGTAATAGGGAGTTATTGACAAAATGGCATCTGCCCCTACATCTTCAGCAAAAACAGAAAGCTCTATTGCCTCATCTGTGCAGTTTGAACCTGCTCCTGCAATAACTTGAACTCTTCCATCAACAATCTCTACAACCTTTTCAATAACTTTTTTATGCTCTTCATGGGATAGAGTGGGACTTTCTCCAGTAGTTCCAACAGCTACAACTCCACTAACTCCATTTTCAATTAAAAAGTTTATGTTCTCTTCCAATCCATCAAAATCGACTTCTTTATTTTTAAAAGGAGTAATTATGGCGGGATAAACCCCCTTAAACATAGCTTCACCTTTATTGGAGCTGTCTCATTTTGTGGGTGATATAACCTGCAATCCTATTTCTTAATCTTTTTGTTGATATTTGAGCAACTTCTTCTAAAACTCTTTTGTTTGTTTCAAAGTCAGTTGTAAATAAGTCTCTGTATTTTTTAATTAATTCCATAGCTGTTCTTTTAATTAATGCTTGCCTAATTCTTCCCATCGTCTCACCTGCTTAATTTTTATTTTTTATTAATTATTTGTTTTTATTTTGTGTTTCCTCAAGATACTGTTTTTGGAGAGCTTTATTGTGTTCTATAAGTATCTGAAATATTTTAATACCAATATTTTCATCAACGTTATGTTCTTTACAAAGTTTTCTTATTCTATCGTATATATATTTTTCTCTCTCTGGGTCGTCAATAGGAATACCAAGCTGATTTTTTACCTCAGCCACATCCTTAGCTAAACTATTTCTTTCGGCAATTAGCTTTAATATCTTATTGTCAATCTCATCAATCTTCTTCCTAATTTCAGTAAGTTTCTCTCTCATTGTAATCCCAGAATGTTATTATTAACTAAAACTTAAAAATAACTAAAAACAAAAGTATATATAAAGTTATCCACCATATTTTATGTGTATTTTAGAGACATAAAGACAAAAGATAGACAATACCTAAAATATGAAAGATTAGTATAAAAATGTTTTTATAACCTCAAAGTTTTGACATAAAAAGGTATTTATAAAACCTCAAATAGGTTTTATATTTATTCTTTCAGAAATCTACTATTAAATAATATTTATACAACTGACCATATTTTAGGCTGGTGATATATCATGTTCAGAGGGGTTATGGAGAGTGCAAAAGAGTTTAAAAAAGTTGTTGACACAATCTCAACACTTTTAGATGAGATTTGCTTTGAAGTTGATGAGGAAGGAATAAAAGCAAGTGCAATGGACCCAAGTCATGTTGCTTTGGTGAGCTTAGAAATTCCAAGATTGGCTTTTGAAGAATACGAAGCAGATTCTCATGATATTGGAATTGATTTAGAAGCATTTAAGAAGGTAATGAACAGGGCTAAATCAAAGGATAAATTAATATTAGAGTTGGATGAAGAGAAAAACAAGCTAAACATTATCTTCGAAAACACTGGAAAGAGGAAGTTCAGCTTAGCTTTATTAGATTTATCTGCTTCATCAGTTAAAGTTCCTGAAATAGAATATCCAAATATTATCATGATAAAGGGAGATGCTTTCAAAGAAGCATTGAAGGATGCTGATTTATTCAGTGATTATGTAATTTTAAAAGCTGATGAGGAGAAATTTGTTATTCATGCTAAGGGGGATTTAAACGAGAACGAGGCAATATTTGAAAAAGACAGCTCTGCAATTATTAGCTTAGAGGTTAAAGAAGAAGCAAAAAGTGCTTTTAATCTTGACTACCTTATGGACATGGTTAAGGGCGTTAGTTCAGGGGATATAATTAAAATCTATCTTGGAAATGACATGCCTTTAAAATTAGAATATTCAATTGCGGGAGTTAATTTAACCTTTTTATTAGCTCCAAGGATTGAGGGATAATACATGTACGAATCTTTAAAAAATTATTTTTTTGAAGAGATAAAAAGTGATAAATTATTAAAATTGCCTGATAATTTTTATGATGATGTTAGAAATTATATAAAAAATATTGAAGATGAAATTGAACTTGAAAGAGCAAAATATTATTTTAAAGAGCTTAGAAAGTTGAGAATATATAAAGCTCTATATTTAGATAATGAGAGGGAAAATCTCCTTCCAGAAGAGTTAAATATTATACATGCCATTGAAAGCTCTGTCACATTAAAAATTGAGAAATCCCCTGAATTTGAAAAACCTACTGAGATTGATACACCAAAACCTATATATACAATAAATGATATTGATGTTGTAAAGGTTGATAGAAACTTTCCACCATTCACAGACGGCACTTTTATATATAACCTAAACAAAAATGATGTCCTCTCTTTAGACAAAAAAATATCACATATTTTAGAAAAACACAAAATTATCTCAAGAATAGGTGAAAATTATGAAAATGCCGAAGAAAGTTAGAAGATACTGCCCATACTGTAAAAAACACACAATCCACATTGTAGAGAAGGCAAAAAAAGGAAAACCAAGTGAATTGACTTGGGGTCAGAGGCAGTTTAGAAGAGTTACAGCAGGTTACGGAGGTTTCCCAAGACCATTGCCAGACAGGTCAAAGCCAGTTAAAAAAATTGACTTGAGGTTTAAATGTACTGAATGTGGAAAAATGCACACAAAGGCAAATGGCTGCTTCAGGTCAGGAAGATTTGAGTTCGTTGAAAAATAAATTTAAAATCTCAAAATTTTTAAACCTATTTTAAACACTTAAACAAAATTGTAGAGAGGGGAGACAATGGAGTTAATCCCACAACCAAGGACAAAGTTCTTAAGGGTTCAATGTCCAGAGTGCAACAACGAACAGATTGTATTTGGGAGTCCAGCTACTGTTGTTAAATGTTTAACATGTGGGAAAGTTTTAGTTGAGCCAAGAGGAGGAAAAGGGAAGGTTAAGGCTAAGATATTAGAGATTTTAGGATAAATTTTCAACCCTTATTTTTAATAATTTATTTATTAATCATTAATTATTTGCTTAGAGGAAGATATCAAAGAATATAGTAATCATCACTAAACATACAGAATTAGAGAGTTTTAAACAACAAAGTCCTATTTCAATTAACCGAAAATTTTATATATGGTTTCAGATATCTTAGCAATATAAAATTTTCCAAAAATTTCCTGAAATCTGCTATTAAAGACACATAGGTAAAATAACCTTACTTTTTTAAGTAAAATATTTATATTGGATGCTATATAATATGGATGCTTTTTACTAAATATAAAAAAGAAAAGGAGGATAGCATGGAAAGAGAAGCACTGTTGCAAGCGGTGAAGGAGGCTCGCGAACTCGCGAAGCCGAGAAACTTCACACAGTCATTTGAATTCATAGCAACCCTCAAAGAGATTGACATGAGGAAGCCAGAGAATAGGATAAAGACAGAGGTAGTGCTTCCTCATGGAAGAGGGAAAGAAGCTAAAATAGCTGTTATTGGAACTGGTGACTTAGCTAAACAGGCAGAGGAAATGGGATTAACTGTCATTAGAAAAGAAGAAATTGAAGAATTAGGTAAAGATAAAAGAAAATTAAGAAAAATAGCTAATGCTCATGACTTCTTTATAGCTCAAGCTGACTTAATGCCATTGATTGGTAGATACATGGGGGTCATATTAGGGCCAAGAGGAAAGATGCCAAAACCAGTCCCAGCTAACGCAAATATAAAGCCATTAGTTGAAAGACTAAAAAAGACCGTTGTTATAAACACAAGAGATAAGCCATACTTCCAAGTATTAGTTGGAAACGAAAAAATGACAGACGAACAGATAGTTGATAATATAGAGGCAGTTTTAAACGTTGTTGCTAAGAAGTATGAAAAAGGTCTTTACCACATAAAAGACGCTTATGTTAAACTAACCATGGGTCCTGCTGTAAAGGTTAAGAAAGAGAAGACTAAGAAAAAATAAATTAAATAATAAGTGAAGGGGATAGAAATGGAAACAAAAGTGAAAGCTCACGTAGCCCCATGGAAAATTGAGGAAGTTAAAACACTCAAGGGGCTTATCAAAAGTAAGCCTGTAGTAGCTATTGTAGATATGATGGATGTTCCTGCCCCTCAATTGCAAGAAATTAGAGATAAAATTAGAGATAAAGTTAAATTAAGAATGTCAAGAAACACTTTAATTATAAGGGCTTTAAAAGAAGCTGCTGAAGAATTAAACAATCCAAAATTAGCTGAGTTAGCAAACTACGTTGAGAGAGGGGCAGCGATATTAGTTACAGACATGAATCCATTCAAGTTATACAAGATGTTAGAAGAGAATAAAAGTCCTGCTCCTGTAAGAGGAGGACAGATAGCTCCTTGTGACATTAAAGTTGAGAAAGGTTCAACTGGAATGCCTCCAGGACCTTTCTTAGGAGAACTTAAGAGTGTTGGTATCCCAGCTGCAATAGAAAAAGGTAAAATTGCAATTAAAGAAGATAAAGTTGTTGTTAAAAAAGGAGAAGTTGTTTCACCAAAATTGGCAGCTGTCTTAGATAGATTAGGGATTAAGCCAATAAAAGTTGGTTTAAACATCTTAGCTGTTTATGAAGATGGTATCATCTACACACCAGATGTCTTAAAAGTTGATGAAGAGAAGTTATTAGCTGACATACAGGCTGCTTACCAAAACGCATTCAACTTAGCATTCAACACAGCATACCCAGCAAAGGAAGTATTGCCATTCTTAATACAGAAGGCATTCATAAACGCAAGAGCTTTATCAGTAGAGACAGCATTCGTAACAAAAGAAACAGCTGGAGATATATTAGCAAAAGCTCAAGCTCAGGCATTAGCTGTTGCATCCAAATTACCTGACGAAGCATTAGATGAAGACATTAAAGCTAAGTTATCCTCAGTAGAAGTTTCAGCTGCTCCAGTAGCTGAGGAGAAGAAAGAAGAAGAGAAAAAAGAGGAAGAGAAGAAAGAAGAAGACACAGGAGCAGCTGGATTAGCCCTATTGTTCTAACCGAAAAATATAAATAACTAATTATAAATAGTGAATTGCAAACTCTATTTCAATTGTTGTTGTTTGGATATTGGCAATGATTAGACATCAATGAATAAATAAGCAAAAAATAAATAAAACAAACACAATATAACCCACAAAAACTAAAATAGAAAATTGGAGGTGTAGATTATGGAATACATATACGCAGCTTTATTATTGCACAGTGCAGGTAAAGAGATTACAGAAGACGCAATTAAAGCAGTTTTATCAGCTGCAGGTGTAGAAGTTGATGAGGCAAGAGTTAAAGCATTAGTTGCTGGATTGGAGGGAGTAGATATCGAAGAAGCTATCGCAAACGCTGCAATGCCTGTTGCAGCTGCTCCTGCTGCTGCAGCTCCAGCAGCTGCTGCTGAGGAGAAGAAAGAAGAAGAGAAAAAAGAAGAGAAGAAAGAAGAAGACACAGCTGCAGTTGCAGGATTGGCAGCTTTATTCGGATAAATTCTCTACTTTCTTTTTTTATTTTTGGACATTATATTTATTAAATTAAATATATAAATTTTATAGAGCATTTAAAAATATTTGTATATTATATAAAGTATTTATATATGGGGTTTTTATATAATACATAAGTTACCTACTAAAATATGGTGAAACTATGGAACCAGAAATTAAGATTGTTAATGTAGTAGTTTCAACAAAGATTGGAGACAACATTGATTTAGAAGAGGTTGCTATGATTTTAGAAAATGCTGAATATGAGCCAGAACAATTCCCAGGATTAGTTTGCAGATTATCAGTTCCTAAAGTAGCCTTATTAATATTTAGAAGTGGAAAAGTAAATTGTACTGGAGCTAAGAGCAAAGAAGAGGCAGAGATAGCCATTAAAAAAGTTATAAAAGAATTGAAAGAAGCAGGAATGGATGTCATTGAAAATCCAGATATTAAGATACAAAACATGGTTGCAACAGCTGATTTAGGCATTGAGCCAAACTTAGATGACATTGCATTGATGGTTGAAGGCACTGAATATGAGCCAGAACAATTCCCAGGGCTTGTTTATAGGTTAGATGACCCAAAGGTTGTTGTGTTAATCTTTGGTAGTGGTAAAGTTGTTATCACTGGTTTAAAGAGTGAGGAAGATGCTAAAAGAGCTTTAAAAAAGATTTTAGATACAATAAAAGAGGTTCAAGAACTCTAAATTTTAGGGATGAAAATGATTGGCATCATTGATTACAATGCAGGGAATTTGAGGAGCATTCAAAAGGCAGTAGAGCTTTATGATAAAGCAATAATAACCAGTGATAGTGAGGAGTTATTAGCTTGTGATAAGGTAATTCTACCAGGAGTGGGAAATTTTGGTAGTGCAATGGAGCATTTAGCCCCATTGAAAGAGACCATATATAAAATTGTTTCTGATGGGGTTCCTTTCTTAGGAATCTGCTTAGGGATGCAGATTTTGTTTGAAGAGAGTGAGGAAAAGATAGGAGTTAAAGGTTTAGGGATAATAAAAGGCAATGTAGTTAAGTTTAGAGATGTTGAGAAACTTCCACACATGGGCTGGAATAGCGTGAAGATAGTTAAAGACTGCCCATTATTTGAAGGGATAAAAGATAATAGTTACTTTTATTTTGTTCATTCATACCACGTAAATCCAACTGAGGATTGCATAGTTGGAAAAACTGAATATGGCAAAGAGTTTCCAAGTGTTATAAATAAAGATAATGTCTTTGCAACTCAATTTCATCCAGAAAAGAGTGGAAAAATTGGATTAAAGCTTATAGAGAACTTTGTTGAGTTGTTGTAATTAATTTTTCAATGTTTCGTTTAAGAAATAATCTAAGAACTCTAACCCACCACCATAATTAACTGCCTTAGGGTGAATTGAAAGAAAAAATTGCCTATTTTCTTTTATGCTTATTTTATAATCAGCTATTGCTATATTTTCAGCTATTTTTAATAATGATTTTGGAAGATACCATGTATATTCCCTGTTTGTGATGTCAATTTTAACTATCTTTCCATTTTTGTTTGTTATCATTTTATTCTCAAGGATTATTGTAATATTTCTTTCTAAAAACAGTTTTTCAGCATCTTTAGATATTTTGTATCTTGGTGGGATAAAATATCTGATATTTTTAGGATTAAATCCACATTCTTCCAAAATTTTAAATGATTTATTTAACTTTTCCTCTGCAACAGTTTTATTACAGTAGAACTCATCCCCTATATGGTTATAGGCATGAAACTCTATGTGATATCCTTCTTTCTCCAATTTATGAAGATATTTTACAAATTCAGGATAATTCTTTAAATTATACTTATTTGCATGATTAACAATTAAAAAAAGGTAAGTTCTATTTTGGTAGTGATGTTTATTTATAACCTTTACAATCTCTTTTAACTCCTTGAAATATATTGGAGAGACGTCATGAACCAATATTATTGGTTTATTTTGCTCATCATGATTACTATTACTGTTAATAAAAAGTGTGAAAGAAAATACAGCAAATACAAAAAATGAAAATAATAAATAATATTTTTTATTCATCCTCTTCATCTTTCTTCTTTTTAATTCTTGGCATGCATAAAATTTCTCTTGCCTCTATGTTGAAGAAGGTGTTCATATTAGCTGGCTTTATGACCATTGCAGTATCTGCCCCTCTTGAGGTCCCACCAATAGCTATAACCTCCTCTTTTGCTTTTATCAAACCAGCATCACATGCCATAATTGTTATCTCATAACAAACTTTAACTCCTTGCCCAAATGTTCTCAACGTCTCGGCTATAACTTGAACCGGCCCATATCCGCCCAATTTATTGGATATCCCTCTCTCAACTCCACTTAAGGCATGACTACCCCTAAATACCTTAGCCCCTCTTCTCTTTAACTCTTCCTCAACCTCTTTATCCATTGATATTATATCCTCTCCATGAAAGCCTTGGTGATAGGTAACGACAACAACATTTAGCTTTAATCCCTCTTCCTCTAACAAATCAAGCAGTTTCTTAGCAGTGTACCCAGTAGATGAGGCAACAACTATACTTTTTATATCTCCCTTTTTAGCTCTCTCCACAGCTATTTTTAATGTTTCATCTGTATTTTGGATTCCCGGATATTCAAAGAGTTTCATCGTATCCCTCTAAATTATGCAATTTTAGGTATATTTATGAAACTGCTTTATATATTTCTTTCTTTGCAAAGGTTTAAATACTTTGTCTAATATATTAGACAAAAAATTATTAAGAGTGTCAAGTATGATAGACAAAAAGATATTATTTGAGGAGGTTGTATTAGACAACTTAGACAGAGTAAAAAAAGCCAAGGTTATTGATAGGGATAAAGAGATAAAACTCCTCCCTAATAAAATAAAGGTAATTTATGGTGTAAGGAGGGGAGGAAAGACATATTTTTTATTTCAAATTATAAATAAGCATTTTAAGGATGACTTCATCTATATAAATTTTGAGGATGAGAGATTAATAAACATAAATGCCAACGAATTAAATGAACTCCTAAAGATTGCATTATCTATAAAAAATTCCAAAAACCTATTTTTTGATGAGATTCAAGGTGTTGATAACTGGGATAAGTTTGTTAGAAGGTTAAATGATAGTGGTTTCAACATCTTTATAACTGGTTCATCCTCTAAATTATTATCAAAGGAAATTGCCACATCTCTAAGAGGGAGAAGTTTAAAAACAGAAGTATTACCATTAAACTTTAAGGAATTTTTAAAATTTAAGAATTTTGAGATTAAAAAAGGATATTCAACTATAGAAAAGGCAGAGTTGTTGAAATATCTAAATGAATTTATCAAATTTGGTGGTTTTCCAGAAATAGCTTTGGTAGATGATGAAGAAATTAAAAAAGACATTCTTAAAGAGTATTTAGATAGCATATTCTATAGAGATGTTGTTGAAAGGCATAATATTAGAAATATAAAGGAAATTAAGGTTTTAAGAAATGTTTTAATAAATTTGTTTGCTAATGAGGTTTCTATAAAAAAGATTACCAATTTACTAAAAGAATTCAACACAAAAATAAGTAGAGAATGCATTTATAATTACTTAGAATATTTTGGTGATGCCTATCTGATATTTTTATTAAACAACTTCTCATATAAAACAAAAACTGTCTCTAACTCAAAACTCTATGTTATTGACGGAATGTGGAATTTTTCCTTAAGTTTTAGCAAAAACAAAGGAAGAATCTTAGAGAATATTGTATTTTTAGAGTTAAGGAAAAAGGGCTTTGTTGAGAATGAGAATCTATTTTATGTCAAAGGAAAAAACTATGAGGTTGATTTTTTAATATTTGATAAAAATAAGGAGTTAATCCAAGTGTGTTATGAGTTAAATGAGATTAATAAAGATAGGGAGATTAAAGCCTTTGAAAAAGCCATTAAGGATTTAAATCTTAAAGATGTCAAACTAAAAATCATTACCTATAACGATGAAGGATTAGAAAAGCTAAACATTGATAATAAAGAGTATTTAATAGAGGTAATTCCATTCTGGAAATGGAGTTTATAGTTTTTTGCAAAAAACTATTATTTTCTCTTTCTTAAAACCTCTTCAACAATCTCCTTAAATACCTCATCAGTTATGAACTTTCCTTCCTCCCTAATCTCTTTAACCTTTTTAACTATCTCACATAACATATCTCTATCGTAATCAATGCCCATGAGCTTTAGCTTATAGGCAACAGCCCTACATCCGGAATGCTTTCCTAATATAATGTTCCTCCTAAGCCCTATCTTCTCTGGAAGGAATGGTTCATAGGTTAATGGGTTTTCTATGACAGCATCAACATGAATTCCACTCTCATGAGCAAAGACAAGCTCTCCAACTATCGGCTTATTTCTTGGCATTTTTATTCCAGAAAACTCCTCAACCATTCTACACAACTCTGGCAGAACCTCCAAATTTAAGCCTAAATCAACATCATACAATACAGTTAAAGCCATAATTAGCTCCTCTAATGCGGCATTTCCAGCCCTCTCTCCAATACCATTAACTGTTGTTGAAACTGCCTTAGCTCCACCAATTAAACCATATATTGAGTTTATAACTGCAAATCCAAAGTCGTTGTGGCAATGAACTCCTATGTGAGCTTTTTTTAAGTTCTCTTTTAATGTTCTGCATATAAACTCCATGCTCTGTGGTGTTGCACATCCAGTTGTGTCTGCTATATGAACCCTATCTGCTCCAGCCTCTTCAGCGGCTTTATGCACTTTAATCAAATCCTCTATTGGTGTTCTTGTCGCATCCTCTGCAGAGAAAGCTACAAACAGCCCATGTTCTTTTGCATACTCAACTGCCTCAACTCCCATCTCTAAGATTTCATCTAAGCTTTTGTTGTTGAATTTATATTTTAAGTGGAGAGGAGAGGTTGCTATAAAGGTAATAATCCCATCTACATCGCACTCTATTGCCTTATCAATGTCTTTCTTTAAAGCTCTGCACAAAGCTAATATATCGGCATTAAGTCCTTCGTTGGCTATAGTTTTAACAATATCTGCCTCTCTTTCAGAGACTATAGGAAATCCAGCTTCAATCTGCTTTAAGCCGAGTTCATCCAACTTCCTTGCTATCTCTAATTTTTGTTCTTTAGTGAAGCAAACTCCGGGAGTTTGTTCTCCGTCTCTTAAGGTTGTGTCATATATATAAATGTCTTTTAAGTCCAATTTTGGATTATAAGGACAAACTGCCTTCCAACTATTCTCAAATAAGAAATCCATAAACATCACCAGCATATAGTTTTTTGCAAAAATGTCTTGGATGAATAAGGCACATAATGAACGCCTTTCTTTGGAAGGCGTTCAAACTTTCCTTTTTAATTTTAATAACTTTTTCAAAAAACTATAAATTTACATGAGTAGAATTTTATGCCATCTTTATAAAAATTTTATTATTTTTATCCAACCACTATATTAGCCCCTAAGCTCTTCATAACATCAACAAAGTTTGGGAAGGATATTTTAACTGCCTCCTCTCCTTCAATAATTGTCTCTCCCTCTGCCTTTAAACCAGCTATGGTAAATGCCATAACCAATCTATGGTCGTGATAGGTATTTAGCTTAGCCCCTTTTAGCTTTTTAACTCCTCTTATAATTAAACCATCTGGTTTCTCTTCAATATCTGCTCCCATCTTTTTTAGTTCTACAGCACAGGCTCTTAATCTGTCGCACTCCTTTAATCTAACATGCTCTCCATTGTAAATCTCTGTTTTTCCCTCTGCAAAGCATCCTAAAACTGCAATTGTTGGAACTAAATCTGGAATGTCTTTAACATCAACATCTATGCCCTCTAAGCTGTATTCTCCTTCAATAATAACTCTATCTTTTTTAACTTTAACATCTGCTCCCATTTCTTTGACGATGTTAATTATAGCCTTATCTCCTTGCTTTGAATTGGCAAATAGGTTTTCAATGGTTATATTTGAATTTATTAAAACTCCAGCAGCTATTAAGTAGGATGCTGAAGAATAATCTCCTTCAACAATATAATCTATTGGTTTATACTTCTGATTTCCATAAACTAAAAATCCATTGTCTGTTTTATCAATTTTTATGCCAAAGTTGTTTAAAATATCTAATGTTATATCAATATATGGCTTTGACTTTAGTGGAGAGGTTAAGATGATTTCAGTATCTTCCTTATTAAATGGGAGAAGCATCATCAAAGAGGTTATAAATTGAGAGCTAATATCTCCTCTAATCTTTACAACATTCCCATCAATTTTTCCACTTTTAACTATTATTGGAGCTGTTCCATCTAATTTTGATGAAAATGCCTCTATATTTAGCTGTTTTAGAGCATCTAATAAAGGTTGCATTGGTCTCTTCCTTATTGACTCATCCCCAGTTAAGATTGCATAGCCCTTTGGTATCTGTGAGGCAATAGATGTTAGAATCCTTAGAGTTGTTCCACTATTTCCAATATCTATAATGTTATCTGGTGTTTTTAGCTCTCCTCCTTTAACAACCCACTCATCTTTTTCTTTATCTAAAGTTATATCAGCTCCAAGCATTTTACATCCATGAACTGATGATAAACAGTCAGCTCCCCAGAGTGGATTTATGATTCTGCTTATTCCCTCTGCTAATGATGCTCCAATAACTGCTCTATGCGTATAAGACTTTGAAGGAGGAGCTTTAACAATCCCTTCCAATCTATCTGTTTTTTTAACAATTAGCAAGGTATATCACCACTAATAAATCTTTTAATTAGCAAAGTATAATTTAATTTGTGATATATTAATGTTGTTATAATTGGTGGGCTTTATGGGAAAGAGAGTTATAAGTAGTGAGGAGTTTATTGATAGGTTTGTTGAGTGTTTAGAGAAGGGGAAGGATTTTGAATTAACAGATTGTATTATTAAGGGGATAATTAGCATTAAAGATATTTATGAGAGGATTAAAGACAATAAGAAGTTAAAAAAGTTAATTAGTGAAGATGAGAAAGACGAAAACATACTAAAATGGATAATAAAAAGCATAACTGTAAATATAAACATATATATTTATAATGTTGAATTTAATAATGACTTTAAGATATATGACGAGAGATTTATTTTCGAAACAGGTAAAGCAGAAAGATTACAAATGGTATTTAATGGAAATGTCGATTTTATTAAGTCGGAGTTTAATAGAGAAACTAATTTTAAAAACTCAATATTTAATAAAAAGGTAAGCTATTTTGAATGCACTTTCAAACGTGCAGATTTTAGTAATGTTTTGTTTAACGGATATGTTAGTTTTTATAACTCAGAATTTCATAGAGATGTTAATTTTATGCAAACAAAATTTTTTGGATATGTTAATTTTCATGCCACAAAATTTAATGAATTCGTTGGTTTTATATTTTCAGAATTTAATGGAGCAATTTATTTTTTACAATCAGAATTCAATAGAGTTACATTTTGTTCAATATTTGTAGGAGAAATTAAATTTATATATTCAAAATTTAGAGAATTTGCAGATTTTACTGATTCAGAATTTAATGGAGAGGTCAATTTTTCAAATATAACTGCCAATAAGATATATTTCCATAATTCAACTTTTAAATTTCGTGCAGATTTTAGAGATATCCGGTTTAATCTAATATCATTTGTTGACAGCACATTTGAAGATTTAGCATTATTTAGAAAAGGCATTAAGTTTGAAAAGTATGAAAAGTATGGGATTAACCTAAAGAAACCAAACAAACAATGGACACACACAATAATTAATATGATTAAAGATAAATGCTTAGCAATATTCCTTAACACTCAATTTCTAAATAAACACACAAAGATAGAAAACTTTCCATTATCAAAAACATCATTTTTAAAAACAGATGTTAGAGAAGTGATGATAC
The DNA here is from genome assembly GCF_000025525.1 of Methanocaldococcus sp. FS406-22. NCBI lineage: Archaea > Methanobacteriati > Methanobacteriota > Methanococci > Methanococcales > Methanocaldococcaceae > Methanocaldococcus > Methanocaldococcus sp. FS406-22. The sequence continues at coordinate 1,722,231 of NC_013887.1, read as the reverse complement.
TATGCGACATCAAAAAAGAAGAAATTTTAAGTCACAAACTTTTAAAACTAAAAGAAAATGCTGAAGGAATATATAAAGAAGCTTATGAAATCCTAAAAAATCATTTAGATTATAAATCAATTCTCGCAGAATACAGAAACCTAAGAATATCCATTGAAAATAACAGAACCTACATTGAAGCATCTAACCTATACACAATGGAAATGGAGCTAATAAAAGAGTTTTCAGATAGCAGATTTGAAAGATTTATTATAAGAGCCTACAAAGAAATATCTGACTATGGAGAATCAATAGAAAAGACTGGAAAATGGATATTTTATAGCATAATAGTATTTACCATTTTAGCATCAATGTTAAGATTTAAAGAAATGGAATGGGATATTATAGAGATAATAAAATTTTGGTTTGTCTCATTTTTAGAGGTAATAAGATTATTTTTACAAATAGGCACTGATGATAAATCACTATGGATATTAGAGCCAATTGTAAGGGTTACATCTCTAATCTTATTAGGTAACCTCTATATAGCTGTTAGAAGAAAATTGAGCAGGAAATAATCAGCTAATAATCCTCACATTTGTAGCTTTTATTACTGCATAAACAACATCTCCCTCTTTTATATTTAAGCTATACAATGCATTTGGTGTTAAAATACACCTCAACCTTATATCATCAACACTTAGAGCTAAATAAACCAAGTTCCCCATTCTTTTAATCCTATCAACTTTGCATCTGAATTCATTCCTTGCAGATGTTTCTATTGGATGCTTTGAAATAACTATATCCTCTGGTCTTATAGATAATCTAACTACTCCATCTCCATCATCAACACTCAACAACTCCAAACTTCCAACCTTTATTTTTGTTAAGCCATCCTCTTTATCAATAACCTCTCCCTCTAACACATTAGTTCCGACAAACTCAGCAACAAAGTTTATAGAAGGCTTGTAAAATATCTCATTAACCTCTCCCTCTTGTAAAATCCTACCATTTTTCATAACAGCTACTCTATTTGCCAAACTCCAAACATCATCAAAATCATGAGTTACATGCAAGACAGTTGTTTCATACTCCTTTATTGCCTTTTTAACTAACTTTCTTAAGTTTTCTTTTGTTTTTACATCTAAGGCACTGAATGGCTCATCCATCAATAAAAGTTTTGGCTTAACTACTAAAGCTCTTGCTAAAGCCACTCTTTGCTGTTCTCCTCCACTTAAAGTGTCTGGCTTTCTATGCAATAAATGGGATATATTTAAAACCTCAGTAATTTGAGTTATCTCCTCCCTAATCTTATCCTTATCTTTAATCTTCTTCTTTAAGCCGTAGGCAATGTTATCAAAAACTGTTTTGTGAGGGAAGAGGACATAATCCTGATAAACTATACTCATGTTTCTCTTTTCTGGTGGTAAGTCAGTTATATCCTCTCCCTCAAGATAAATTCTCCCCTTCTCTGGTTTATAGAAACCAGCAATTGTCTCTAATAATATGGACTTCCCACTCCCAGTAGGGCCTATAATGGTCAAATAATCTCCTTTTTTTACCTTTAAATTAACATCAACAAGTTTAAACTCTCCTAAATCTATGCTTAAATCCTCTATCTCTAAGAAATCCATTATTTTCACCTTTTATTACCCTCGAACTTCTCAAATACCAATATAGCTATAAATGAAATCACTATAAGCAGTATTCCACTTGTTATAGCCATTCCAAGATTTCCGTAGGATATATTAAGATACAAGGTAATTGGCAAAATCTCTGTATTCATATAAGAACCTCCAGCAAGGATTAACACAGCTCCAAATGCTCCCATACATCTTGCAAATGTGATAATTGTAGAGGCAAACAACCCATTCTTTGCCAATGGTAGGGATACATTAAAGAATGTCTCTAACTCTCCATAACCCAAAGACCTTGAAACAAGCTCATATCTTGGATTTATCTCCTCAAATGTTGAGTATATAACCCTAACAGCATAAGGTAGAGCTGTGAAGAACTGGGCAACAACAATCCCAAGTTTTGTAAAAACAATTTTTATTCCAAAGCTCTCCAATGATTTACCTATAAATGACTGTCCAAACAACAAAAGTAGGGCTAAACCCAAAACCAACTCTGGAAATGCCATTGGTAAATCAAGGATTGATTTTACAATACTCTTCCCCGGAAATGAATGCCTTGATAACGCATAGCCAATAGGTATTGATAACAGCATAACAAGGAATGTGGAGATTGATGACGTTAAGATAGACAACTTTAAAGAATATATCATCTCCTCTGTTTTTAATGCACTCAAAATCTCTGAAGGATTTGGGACTAAAAACAACGATGCTATTGCTAAAAACAACAAAAACGTAAATAAAAATGATAAAAAGATGCAAAAAGATTTAAAACTAACTCTCATCATCTCACCTATTTACATGGTATAAAGCCCCACTTCTTCCAAATCTCCTTTGCCTCATCACTTGAGATATAGTCGTTAAATGCCTTGGCAACCTCTAAGTTGTTGTCTTTTTTAGCGTAGATAGTTACTGCAGTTGGGATTGTCTTTATAATGTTTTTATCTTTTGGAATCTCAACAACCTCAATCTTTCCTTTACTCTCTGCCCAAGTAACCATATCTCCCCAGATAATTGCCGCATCTGCTTGATTTGTTGCTATGTAGATGAGGAGTTGGTTGACTGTTGGAGTCTCAACAACAATATTCTTGCTAACATTTTCCCATAGATGATTTTTCTCTAAAATCTTCTTTGCCACTTTTCCAATTGCACATGCCTTTGGGTCTCCTATAACAACTCTAACTCCCGGCTTTGCCAAATCCTCTAAGCCTTTAATGTTCTTAGGATTTCCTTTTGGAACTGCAATAACTGGGATGTGGTAGGTTATGTTTTTGACTGTATCGTTTAATATAAGTCCCTTCTTCATTGCATCGGCAGTATATTTATAAGCTCCAGGAATAAAGACATCTCCTCCAGTTGTTGTTAAAATACCAAACAATTCAGCACTTCCTCCATAATGAACCTCTACCTTTGCCCCAGTTTTGTTTTCAAAGTTTTGTATAAGCTCATTCATAGGCTTCATTAGCCCAGCTCCACATAAAACAGTTATTGTCTTTCCTTCATAGGGTTTTTTAGTGCTTACATTTTTATTTTCATTTAAACATCCACACAAAGCTCCAAAAATAAGTATTATGGAAATAAAGGAAATTAAAATAATTTTAGATTTTCCTAAAATTCTATTTTTCACATTATCACCTCCAACCATAGCATTAATTAAAAATAGTTATATTTATCCTTTATGTTAATTAAGATAGATGAACAAAGTTGCAAATATGTTGTTGGAGTTAATAGTTTTTAATTAAACTCCAATAACATGCTTTTTGAGCATTTTTAAACAATCCAAAAAAGACAGTGTTTTAAATTAAATAAAAGAGAAATCAATAATTTTGATGTCAATAAAATCATAGGCTCTTTCAATTATATCCTAAATATCACCTACTAAAAGACTAAAAAAAGAACTGTAAAATTTAAAAAAGATTTATTTATTTTAATTTTTCACTATAGTTAATTCTATAGCATTTACTGGACACACCTCTATGCAAGCTCCACATCCACCACATAATTCTTGATTAACTACCTTAACAAGACCTTCCTCAACAATCATAACAACTTTATCTGTTTCTGGGCCCTTACCTCCCCAAACACTTGGGTCTTTTGCATTTACTGGGCAAGAAACAACGCAATTCCCACAACCATGACATCTCTCTGGATAAACAACCAACTTATACATCTAACCACCTCATTACTCAGCTGCTAAGTTTTCAAATGCCTTTTTCCAAGCTATTGGTTTTGTTTTTGTTATGCTAACCTCTCTTCTAACAACTTTTATGGCATTAACTGGACATGCTTTAGCACAAGCTCCGCATAACACACACAAATTCTGATTAACAATAATTCTTGGGACTTTCTCTCCCTTTTTCTCTGATTTTGGGAATTCTAAGGCATTACACGGACAGATAGCAACGCAAGCCTCACATCCGTTGCATGCGTCTAAATCAATAATAACCTCTCCTTTGAATGGCTTCTCAACTTCAATAGCTCCAGCCGGACAGATATAAGCACACCATCCACAAGCAACGCATAGCTCTTCATTAACGGTAACTTTCCCTTTAATGTCATCATACAACTTAGCTGTTGGAATCTTCTTTATGAATGGGCATTTGTAACAGATAACTTCAATTGCATCGTGTGGACAGACGAATTCACAAACTTTACAGAATACACATGCATCTTTATCAACTTCAATATCGGTTATTGGTTTTGGATTTGTTGGTGTTGGATAGTTGTATTTTAAGTTTATAGCATCTGCTGGACAGTATTCAGCACAGATTCCACAGAGAACACATTTTTCTTTGTTTATGTTTATCTCTCCAATAACAAACTTCTTTCTTTCTGGTAAGTCCCTCTCAACTTCTATAGCCCCTTGAGGACAAACCATTTCACACTGCTCACATAAAACGCATTTGTCTTGATAGATTTTGATACTCTTTCTCTTAATCTTTGGATATCTTTCATCCTCTTTTATTGACTTTCCGTTAATTTTTAAATCCATAGCATCAAATGGGCAAGATGCAGCACACAATCCACATAAAACGCACTTATTTTCATCAATATCCAATTTTGGAGCATCAACAATCCCCTTGGCTATTGCCCCTAAAGGCCCCATAGTAATAGCTTTTGTTGGGCAGATGTCATAGCAGATACCGCAACCAACACATAGGTAATCATTCCACATTAATTCTCTTTTTTCAACACCATCCCTTAAAATTGTGATAACACCATTATAAGCCTCTTTTATCTGCTGCAAGATACCACCCCTCAAGGAAACACTAATAATTAAAACATTTATATCTTTATATGTTTTTTGTTTCAGTTACTAATTATTTGATTGTAAATACTATCACAAATAAATATTTTTTGTCTTAATCATAAGTCGTAACTTATATATATAAAATATCCAATCATATAATCTTTGAACGTTACTAAAGTATGTAAATTATGTAATCACAAATAATTACGTAACTGATTTTAATGAACATGGTGGTTTTTGCATGGACATCATAGACTCCATAGTTAGCAAACTCAACAGCATCAAAAAAGAAGATGTAGAGAGAGTTATAGAATTTCATGGCTGTTTAAGCCCTGGAGTTTTAATTGGAATTTTTATGTTTGATTTGGCTAAAAGAATCCTCAACATTGATGAAAATGATAGAATCTACGTTACTTGTGAAACCTATAACTGCATTCCTGATGCATTTCAAATCCTTGGAAGATGCACAACTGGAAATAAGAGGCTAAAGGTTATTGACACTGGAAAGATGGCAGTTACTGTAAATAAATGGGGTAGAGAAGGAGAAATCATCAAAGGAGTTAGGATCATCCTTGATTATATAAAAACTGCCAAATATCCAAAGCTTCATGCCTGGTATCTGAATATTGAGAAAGTTCCTCACGATGAGGTTATCTTAGACATCATTAATGCTGGAGATGCCGTCTATTCTTACGAATTCGTTGATATTCTTGTTCCAACTAAGCAAAAAAAGACAATAAAGCTTTGCAAGATTTGCAAAGAGCCATTCATTCAAAAAGATAATGAAACCATCTGCCTCTCATGCCAAAACTGATTTGGTGATACTATGAACCTTATAATAAAAAATGGCTATGTCTTTGACCCAATGAATGGGATAGATGGAGAAAAGATGGATATCTTTGTTAAAGATGGAAAGATTGTTGAAGAACTGTCCTCAAATGAGATGAAAGATGCTAAAGTTATTGATGCATCTAACAAAACTGTAATGCCTGGAGGTGTTGATTCCCACACCCACGTAGCTGGGCCTAAGGTTACACATGGAAGGCTATTATGTCCAGAGTATCAATACAAACATCCGATAAAAAAGACAGATATAACTCACAGTGGTAGTGGAAAGGTTTTGCCTTCAAGCTATGTTATGGGTTATAAATATGCTTTAATGGGTTATACAACAATTTGCGAAGCAGCAACACCACCAATGCTTGCAAAACACACTCATGAGGAGTTAAAACATGTTCCTGTTGTAAATAAATGTGCTTATTTGATGTTTGGAAACAACTGGTTTATTTTAAAATACCTAAAAGAAGGAGATATTGAAAAAGCCGCCGCTTATGTGGCGTGGATGAATAGAATTCACAAAACTTATGGGATTAAGATTGTTAATCCAGCTGGTGTAGAAAATTGGGGTTGGGGATTGAATATCTATTCTTTAGATGAGCCGTGCATTCATTTTGAGGTTACACCAAGAGAGATTATCAGAGGTTTAGCTGAAGTTAATGAGATTTTAGGTTACCCAATGTCAATCCATGTTCATGCCAACGGCTTAGGACATCCTGGAAATTGGGAGATAACAAAAGAGACTCTAAAAATTCCAGAAGATATAAAGGCAAATCCAAAAGTTAAAGTTGATGAAGAAATAAAAACAAAAGTCCCTTATGAGAGAGAGCAGAGCATCTATCTAACTCACGTCCAGTTTAATGCCTTTGGAGGAACCTCTTGGAAGGATTTTGAATCTGGAACAAAGGAGATTATAGATTATGTAAACAAATCAAAACACGTTGTTATAGACAGCGGGTGCGTTATATTTGGCCCAGCAATCTGTATGACTGGAGATGGTCCTAATTTATACGATTTAGCTGTTTTAACTGGAGGAAAATGGTCTAACGCAGATGTTGAATTAGAATGCGGTTCTGGTATCGTGCCATTTGCATACAAAAAGAAGAATGGTGTGCATAGTGTCCAATGGGCAATGGGGTTAGAGCTTTTATTGGGAGTTAAAGACCCTTGGAAAGTGATAATGACAACAGACAGCCCTAACGGAGGTTCATTTACAAACTATCCAAAGGTTATCTCATGGTTGATGAGCAAAAAGGCAAGAGAGGATATGCTAAAAGAATGCCACAAATGGGCTTCTGAGAGAACAGATTTACCAAATATGGATAGAGAATACACCCTATATGAGATAGCAACAGTTACAAGGGCTACACCAGCTAAAGCCGTTGGATTAGCACCAATGAAGGGGCATTTGGGTGTTGGGGCTGATGCAGACATAGCAATCTATGACATAAACCCAGAAACCCTCAACACAAACGACTACAAAGCTATAGAAAAAGCCTTTACCTACGCAGAATACACAATAAACGGCGGAGTAATTGTTGCCCATAAAGGAGAGATTGTATCAACTCCTGACGGAAAAACATACTATTGCAATGCTAAATTCCCAGATGAAGAAATCTACAATGAGATGATTAAGGATGTGAAAGAGTGGTTTAAATACTACACCTTTGACTTCACCAACTACCCTACAACAGAGCATTATCTAACAAAACCAACGCCAATAAATGTGGGTGAATAAGTATGCAAGTGATTTTAACCCCAAAGGGAGAGCCAGACATTCCAATAGAGGCAGAAGTTATAAATCCAGATATATTTGCAAATAAGAGCAAGGAAGAAATTGAATCCCTCTTAGTTTGGCAAGGACCTAATAAACTCCCTCTCTCAGAGTTCTTTGATGTAGAAGTTAGCAATGATGACTCAAAGGATGTAACAATCGTCATTGAAGGGAATGTTGAGAGAGTTAAGTATATTGGCTATCAGATGAGTTCTGGTAAAATCATAATCAATGGAAACGTTGGAATTCAGCTTGGCTCTGAAATGAAAGGAGGAGAGATAGTTGTTAATGGAAATGCCAAGCACTGGGTTGGTAGAGAGATGACTGGAGGACTAATAAAAATCAATGGAAACGCTGGAGATTACGTTGGTTCTGCCTATAGAGGGAGCTGGCATGGAATGAAAGGAGGAAAGATTATAGTTGAAGGAGATGCTGGAAACAACGTTGGAGCTGCAATATCTGGTGGAGAGATTATTATAAAAGGAAATGTTAGGCAGTTTTGCGGAATAAGGCAGAATGGTGGATTTATATATATTGAAGGAAACGCTGAAAGAGCAGTTGGAGTTGAGATGACAAAAGGGACAATAGCAGTATGTGGAAGGATAAGATTCTTTGCTCCTGGATTTGAGTTTGTTGGAGAGGAGAAGGATTTAAACATCAACGATATGCCAATTTATGGAGAATTCCTCAAATTCACTGGAGATTATGCAATAAGCAGAAAACCTAAAGGAGTTTTGTATGCTTTAAAAGAGAAAAACCTTGGATTGATAGAGCCAGAGTTGTATGAATGCTATGACGATTATAGATACGATGGAGGTATTAAAGCTCTCCTAAACACTGGAAGTACTGTTATCCAAGGAGAGATTATCAAAGGAGGTAAGAAATTTACTGAAAAATATGTTAAAGAGTGTGCCGTCTGTTACATTCATCCAAAGGATTATGCCTATCTTGGAAAGCCAGAGTATGTCACTGTAATGAGTGAAGATAAAAAATCATGCATAACTTTAAGGGCGATTCCTGATGATGCTTTGCAAGAGGGAACTGTATTTATCCCAAGATCCATCTGGGCTAATGTTGTTATTGGTTCATACACAGAGTCCATGGGTTCTCCACTCTATAAAGGAAACTATGTTTATGTTGAGCCAGTTAAAGGAAAGGCTGAGATATTAACTGCTGAAGAGATTATGAAAAAGATATATGGGTGAGATTTATGGCTATGAAGGTTTTTAGGGGCATTACGTGCCCTGTCTGTGGGATGGCGTGTGATGACATAGAGGTTTGGTATGATGAGGAGAAGCAAGAGATAATTGTAAAAAACGCATGCAGAGAGGGAGCTCCAAAGTTTAAGGAGATTGTCAGCCCTCACAGAATAAGAGAACCAATGATTAAGAAGAATGGAGAATTTGTTAAGGTTAGCTGGGAAGAAGCTATAGAAAAGGCTGCAGAGATTTTAGCAAATGCCAAAAGACCTCTCCTCTTTATGGGGGCTGAGACTTCTGCCGAAGCCCACATTGTAGGATTGCATATGGCTGAATACTTAGGGGGAGTTGTTGATTCAAACTCGACAATATGACACGGGCCTACATTGATGGGGGTTCAAGAGGCTGGACTTCCTGGCTGCACCGCTGGAGAGGTAAAGAATAGAGCTGATTTAATCATCTTCTGGGGCTGTAACCCAATGCACTCCCACCCAAGACACATGAGTAGATACTCAGTCTTTGCAAGAGGTTACTGGACTGAAAGAGGAAGAAAGGATAGAAAAATTGTAGTTGTTGACCCAAGAAAGACAGACACGGCAAAGTTAGCTGATTTGCATGTTCAGTTAAAGCCAAACACAGACTATGAGTTGTTCTCTGCCCTCCTCACAATACTAAGAGGCAAAAAGCCACATCACAGTGTTGAGAAGATAACTGGCGTTCCAATCGAAGTAATGGAAGAGATGGTTGAGTGGATGAAGAATGCCAAGTTTGTAAAGATTTATGGAGGTTTAGGGTTGCCAGCATCAAGAGGAGGGCATAGAAATATCGAATGCGTTTTAACTTTAGTTAGAGAGTTAAACAAATACACAAAATGTGCCATTGGAGCTTTAAGAGGACACTGTAACGTTAACGGCTTTAACCAAGTGGCATCATACATGTATGGTTATCCGTATGGAATAGACTTTGCAAGGGGCTATCCAAGATACAATCCTGGAGAGTTTACCTTTGCCGACCTCTTGAGAGAAAGGGAGATTGATGCCGTCTTAGTAGTTGCAGCTGGTATTGTGGAGCATACGCCAAAAGATTGTGCAAAGTATCTAAATGAGATTCCAATGGTTTGTATCGATATAGCTCCCGGCCCTACACCTTATGCTTCAGATGTTGTGTTGCCAGGAGTTATTGATGGGATGGAGTGCGGAGCAACGTTCTATAGATTTGACGGCTTAACCTTGTATGCAAAGCCATTCACAAAATCTCCATTTCCATTCACAAAGAGTAATGAAGATACTTTAAGACAGATATTCAAAAAAGTTAAAGAAATTAAAGAAGGAAAGAAAAACTAAATCTTTAAGCCAGGAAGTCCAGCCTCACATAAACGTTGGAGAAAGATACGCCGAACCCGTTAAGGGAGGCGTATCCAATTATATTATTTTTTTACAAAGCTTAGTAACTAATTTTAATTAATTTTTGGTTGAAAATCAACTATTTATAATTACGGTGAAATTATGATTTCAGTTAGAGAGGCAGAAAAGATTTTAGACAGATTTAGCTTCAACAAAACTGAATATATAAAAATAGAGGATGCTTATGGAAGGGTCTTAGCTGAAGATGTTATAAGTGACGTAGATATACCAAGGTTTGATAGAAGTGATATTGACGGCTATGCAGTTGCAGAGATTTTTGAGGAATACATCTTAATTGATGAGATTTTTGCTGGAGATGATAGAGATTTGGAGATAAACAAAAATGAATGTGTCTTAGTTGCTACTGGTGGAAAAGTTCCAAAAAATGCGAAGTATGTAATCCCTATCGAAAATACTGTAAGAGTTAAGAATAAGATAGTTGTTATAAGCTTTGATAGGATTGAGGGAATCTCAAAAAAGGGCAGTGATATAAAAAAGGGAGAGGTAGTTTTAAAGAAAGGAAGTATAATAAATGAGAGAACAATCGGAGTTTTAGCTGGTTTAGGTATTGAGGAAATAAAAGTCTATAAAACCCCAAAGGTCGGGATTGTATCAACTGGCAATGAGTTATTTAAGATGACTAAAGATATTAACTCAAAGACAATCTCATCAATTGTTAAAAAAGCTGGATGTGTGCCAAAATTCTTAGGGATTGCAAAGGATGAGTTTAATGATATAAAAAATAAAATTATTGAAGCCTCAGAGAAGTGTGACATTATTGTTACTTCAGGAGGAGTTTCCGTTGGAAAAAGGGATTTTTTACCAAGGGTTGTTGATGATTTGGGAGAGATTTTATTCCATAAGGTTAAGATGAGACCAGGAATGCCAATGTTATTTGGTAAGGTGAATGATAAGCCCATATTTTGCATGCCGGGGAATGTTGTTTCATGCTTAATCTGCAGTTATGTATTTCTACTACCTTTTTTAATGAAAATGACACATAGAGTTTATAAAAGGAGGATTATTAAAGCAGAATTATCAGAAAAAATCATTTCAGAGCCTGAGTTTTTATATCTAAGGCCAGTTAAGCTGAAAAATGGTATTGCATATCCAATATTTAAAGGCTCTAACATACTAACTTCAATTTTGGATGCTGATGGTTTGGCTATAATAAAAGAGCATGAGTTAGAGAAGCATGAAGGTGAAATAATTGATGTTTGGTTATTTGATTAACATTATTTTTTATTTAAATATATAACAAAGAAATAAGTTTCCGGCTTCCGAAAAATATTTATATCATAATATACTTTAGAGATATCTGAAACCCGCAGAAGGGAAAAATATGAACAAATTAAAAATTCTTATACTTGGATTAATTTCATCTATAATAGCAATCTGTGGTTGTGTTGAAGAAGGTAAATCTATCCATGTATGGACTGGAAAAGGTATTAAAGAACCTTTAATTGCTGTATCCAAAGACTTCTCTGAGAAAGAGAATGTCGAAATTAACTTCTCCTTTGTAGGCTATTATCAGATGGCAAAGCTTGTGAATAAAACCAATGCAGACGTTGTTATAGCTCCAAAAGAGTATGAGCTATTCAATGTCAGCACAATAGAGATTCTTGAGAAAAAAGGACTAATAAAGGACTGCAAGCCATTTATTAAAAGGATTCCAGTGATTGTTGTCAGAAAAGGTAGTGACATTAGCTCATTGAGTGATTTAAACGGTAAAAGAATAGCTGTAGTAAATCAAAGTAAATATCATCATCCAGGAGGATGTTTAGGTATAGAAATTATCAAAAGGGAGAAAATAAATGCAACTCTAATCTTCACATCTTCAAAGAATTTGATAAAGGTGGTTAAAGAAGGAAAGGCAGATGCTACAATTGTTTGGCTTGATACTATTAAGAAAGATGATGCTATAAAAATAATTCCAATCAAAGGATATGAGTTACAGCTATACATCGCTGTAATAAACGATAACGATGCTGTGAGGAAGTATGTTGATTATCTATTGTCTCATAAAGGAGAATTTGAAAAATACGGATGGAGGTGAGTAAGATGTGTAACTTTGGAGTCGTAGAAACAGCTATATTGATGCCATCACCAACTCCAAGCTTTGATATCTACTTATTACCAATCTTTATTGGATTAATGATAATGAGTTTCTTAGCAGTTAAGTATAAAAATACATTAATAAAGTCAATATCCTCATTATTATTAGAATTTTAGCAAATAATGCATAATATTTTTGGTTAACATAATGCTTAAATAGTAAGCTCTAATAATATCTGTAATTAGATTACATTAATAGTAACTATATTTAGTTATGGGGATATTATGGACGAAATCGACAAAAAAGCCATAGAAATACTTTTAAATGCTCCATTCATGAGCGAGGAAGAGATGAGAAATACTGTCAAACTCTTGAAAAGAATGGCAAGAATGAAAGGATGCAAAAATGAAAGTAATATAAGAGAAATTTTAGATTGTTGGGCATATAATGCTTACAAAATAAGTATAAGCCAAATATAGTTTTTATTTTGATGTAATGTGAAAATTGCAAAAATACCTCTTTTTATTTTGATTTGGTGAGTAGTATGAAGAGACTACTAAAATATAAGATAGATATAAAAGACACCTGGGATAAGATAAAAGCTGAAAGAAAAGGAAAGCCAAAAATAACCTATGACAAAGAGTTTTTTAAGAAGTTGTCAATAGATTCCTCAAATATTATAAAAAGAAATAACTATGGGTATGGAAAAAAGGCTGTTGAGATTTTAAAAGAAAATTTAGAAGGATTTAGCAATTTTACTGTTTTAGAGATTGGAACTGGAGCTGGAACATTAACGATTCCATTAGCAAAGGAGGTTAAAAAAGTTATTGCTATTGAAAAATCAGAGATGAATATAAGGCTTTTAAAAGAGAATTTAAGAGAAAATGGCATAGAGAATGTAGAAATCATTAATGCAGATTGGAATAGCATAGATATTGATGATAAATTTGATTTGGTTGTTTGCTCTCACTTTCTTTGGATGGTTGATGACTTAGAAAAGCATTTAGAGAAGATGGAAAGCTTATCAAAAAGATACTGCTCAATAATTCAACCATGTGGAAGAGACAGCATTGTAAAGAAAATCTATGAAAAAATCCTAAATAAACCATATATGGGAGAGTTTGAGCCAGATGCAGATTACTTTGCCTATGTTATCTTAAGAGAATGGGGAAGGATAGTGAATGTTAGATATTTCGATTACACAATTGAAAGGAACTTAGAGGAAGAGATAAGATATGTAGCAAGCTTTATTGGAAGGTTTAAAGAGGTAGATGAAGAGGTTATAAAGAAGATAGAAAGCTATTTAAAAGAACTATCAGACAATGAAAAGTTTATAACAAAAAATAAGGCTGTTATTTTATGGTGGGAGGTTGAATAATTATAAAGATTTTGATGAAATCGTTAGAAATGTCTTTGCTCCAGTTTATCCGGTTATTGCTAAACAGATTGTAGATAGGACAGGTATAAAAGAAGGTATTTGCATTGACTTAGGGACTGGAACTGGAGCTTTGGCGAGAGCTATTGCAAAGATAACAATTTAAAGGTTTATGCTTTAGATATATCTAAAGATATGCTCAAACTTACTGAGAAATATATTAAGGAAGAGGGCTTAGAAGGTAAAATCATTCCAATTCTTGGAGACGTGCATAACTTACCATTTAAAGATAACTTTGCTGAATTGATTATAAGCAGAGGTTCAATGTTCTTTTGGAAGGATAAAATAAAAGCTTTTAAAGAGATTTACAGAGTTCTAAAGCCAGATGGGATGGCTTATATTGGAGGAGGTTTTGGAAATAAAGAGTTGAGAGAGAAGATATTTGCAGAGATGAGAAGGAGAAATCCAAATTGGGATAATGAAGTAAAATCAAGGATGAAAAATCATAATAAGGAACTATTAGAAGACATATTAAACAGAGCTGGCATTCCGAATTATAAGATAATAGATGATGATTCTGGGTTGTGGATTTTAATCAAAAAGTGTGAAAATTATGGAAATCTTTGAATTTAAAGGTAATGGAATAAAAAAGCTATTTATTGGAGGATTGCATGGAAATGAGGGAAAATTTACAGAAATAGTGCTTAAAGATTTTGTAAATCTATTAAAGGAAGATAATTACACTGGAAATATATTAGTTATACCAAAGTTGGTTGAGAATAGCAGATACATCTCTACACTGTCAGAAAAGTATTATGAAACTGATGAAGGAAAAGCTCTAATTAATATCATTGAAAATTACAATCCAAACATCTATTTTGAACTCCATGCCTACAAAAAAGAGAATTATAAAAAATTAACAAGCAACAATAGGCAGAAAGTCCCTCCACTCATAGATATTGGGAATAATGTTTTGATAGCATCAATATCTCCAATTTTAAGGAATAAATTTGGCAGAGAAGATTTTTGCATGACTATCGAGATTCCAAGTTGGAAGGTTTATGATGTTAAAGATGAGATTCTAAAAATCTTAAAAATTGGGGCAAAGTATTCAACAAGAAATGAAATCATTAAAAAATTAAAAGAGTTTTATCCAGAACATATAAAGAGAGCTGAGTTTCTTTCAAAGAAATACAACCTAACACTTTTTTGAAATTTTTTGATGTGATAATTGTTTTTTATGAACATAACGCTTAAATAGTAATTAAAATTAATTATCACCAAAATTTTGATGAGAAAGAAATAACACAAAGATGAATTCTAGATTGGGTGATATTATGATAATAGAGGAGATAAAAGAGAGAGCTTTAAATCTATTAAATGAAAAAGAAGACGATTTTAAAGTTGTTGATTTCTCATTTGCTTTGCCTTACAGCTATGTGGTAGTTGAAAGCAACGGCAAAAAAGCCCTAGGAGTAGCAATGACATTATTGGAGGAGTATAGGGGGCATGGGAATAAAAAGGATTTAAAAATAGGTAGAGATGTTGAGGACTTTATTAATATGGTAGACAGCTTTGATATTGTTGAAAGAACTCTTGGATTAGCGGCAATAAATGCAGTATCTCAATACTATTTTAATTTTGAGGCAAATGGTAGAGATGCAGCTGAGTTGGTGTTAAATAAAGAAGATATTAAAAAAATAGCCTTTGTTGGAAATATGGTGCCAGTTGTGAATATGCTTAAAAAATCTGGTAGCTTTGATATCTATGTGTTTGAGAGAAGCCCCTCACTATTGATGGATGGAGTCTTAAGTGATAGTTTTGAATATAGGCTATTACCAGAGATGGATGCCGTCTTTATCAGTGGAACTACCCTATTAAATGATACCTTAGATTTTGTTTTAGAGAGAGCTAAAAATGCCAAACTAAAAATTTTAGTCGGCCCTACAGCTCAATCTCTGCCAGATTTATTCAAAGGATTTGGAATAACTCATATTGCATCAACAAAGATTGTAGATGTTGATAAAGCCCTTTTGTATTTAAAATTTGCATCCTCATCAATGTTATTTAAAGGAGCTTCAAGAAAATACACAATAGAGATAGAATAAAAATTAATTCCCCTCAGCTACCCCGAAAGGGCTCATCACATAATCAGCTTTTATTACTCATCATCGAGGGACTGTTTGATTAACTTTTTTATATAACCATACTGTAAAATATAATCCACCTCATTTTTAAAATTTAATGTGATGGTGAAACTATGGGAATGACAATTGTAGAAAAGATATTAGCTAAGGCATCTGGAAAAAAGGAGGTTAGCCCTGGCGATATAGTGATGGCAAACATAGATGTAGCAATGGTTCATGATATTACCGGACCTCTAACTGTCAATACATTAAAAGAGTATGGAATTGAGAAAGTTTGGGATCCAGAGAAAATTGTTATCCTATTCGACCACCAAGTTCCAGCTGACAGCATAAAAGCAGCTGAAAACCACATATTAATGAGGAAGTTTGTAAAAGAGCAAGGTATAAAGTATTTCTACGATATTAGAGAGGGAGTTTGTCATCAAGTATTGCCAGAGAAGGGACATATAGCTCCTGGAGAGGTTGTTGTTGGTGCTGACAGCCATACATGCACACATGGAGCTTTTGGAGCTTTTGCTACCGGTATAGGCTCAACAGACATGGCTCACGTATTTGCAACTGGAAAACTATGGTTTAAAGTTCCAGAAACAATTTATTTCAACATCACTGGAGATTTACAACCTTACGTTACCTCAAAGGATGTTATCTTAACAATTATAGGAGAAGTTGGTGTTGATGGAGCTACTTACAAAGCCTGCCAGTTTGGTGGAGAAACAGTTAAAAAGATGTCTATAGCTTCAAGAATGACCATGACAAACATGGCTATTGAGATGGGTGGAAAAACTGGAATTATCGAGCCAGATGAAAAAACTATCCAATATGTAAAAGAGGCCATGAAGAAACATGGAACTGAGAGGCCATTTGAAGTTATAAAAGGAGATGAAGATGCTGAATTTGCAGAGGTTTATGAGATTGAAGCAGATAAGATAGAGCCTGTATTTGCATGCCCACACAATGTAGATAATGTTAAACAGGCGAGAGAAGTGGCTGGAAAACCAATAGATCAAGTATTTATAGGCAGTTGTACAAACGGGAGAGTAGAAGATTTAAGAATGGCCATTGAGATTATTGAGAAACATGGAGGAATAGCAGATAATGTTAGGGTTGTTGTAACTCCAGCTTCAAGGGAAGAGTATTTGAAAGCCCTAAAAGAAGGAATAATTGAGAAATTCTTGAAGTATGGATGTGTAGTTACAAATCCTTCATGCTCTGCCTGTATGGGTTCATTATATGGAGTTCTCGGCCCTGGAGAGGTTTGTGTTTCAACATCAAACAGAAACTTCAGAGGAAGGCAGGGTTCATTGGAGGCAGAGATTTATCTTGCTTCACCAATAACTGCTGCTGCATGTGCTGTTAAGGGAGAGCTTGTAGACCCAAGGGACTTATAAAAATAAAAAATATGTCTTTCATCTTCTAATTTTCTCTTCATTTAATATACTTTTAATCATATCATTTTCACTTTCCATTATTTTTTTAATAATTTCATCAGACATTGAAGAGTTAGCACACTGTTTTATACATTCGAATACATCAGTTCTACAATTTAATTTTTTACATTTTTTATTACAATAATATACTTTACATATAATAATTGCAACTGTAGGAATTATAAAAAATAATGATGCACCTATTGCTGCATCCATAGTATCACTTTCAAAATTGCCATAATTTTATTGTTTTTTGAACATATATATATATTTCTATTTAATTTTCATTTTTTCTTTATTTTAAATTTGATGTAGCAATATAATTTACAAAACTAAATTACTTTAAACCCAAGTATAATCCGTAATTTATTAATTTTATATATTCAAATGTTTAACAAAAAATAATAAAAATGAAATCCAAATAAACAATACATATTACAAAAAAATTCTGGTGGAAATGATGAAAAAGACGAAGGTTATTGTCTTAGCTGAAAATGCCCTAACAACTCCAGGTAAATTGGTAAGATATTTAAATACATTAAATCAGCCAATTATTGTAAAGGAGACATGTTTTGGTGCATACATTGAAGGAGAGGAAGATCTAGTAGATGAATTAGCCCAAGAGATTAGAAACTATGAAAGAAATAGAATATTTTGTAAGGATAGGGGTTATCCAATATGGGACAAAAGGAGGTGTAGGGCATTTAGAGGAGGAGGGCCGAGGGAAGGTTTTCATCAGTTAGAGGCTGAGCAGTCAGTGTTGGATAAAATTGGTTTAGCTTTGGATAAAATTGACAGAGAGGGAGTAAAACCAATGGAGGAAATCTTAGCAAAAGAAAATGAGTTAATAAAGAAAGAAACCAAAATACCTGTAGAGGAGTTTAAAAATATTATTGAGAGGGTGTTAGGGGGCAGAAATGAGGCATAAATATAGAAAAGGGAGCTCTTTTGAAAGAGAATTAAAAAAACTTTTGGAGAAAGAGGGATTTGCTGTAATCAGAAGTGCTGGAAGTAAAGGAGTTGATTTAATAGCTGGGAAAAAAGGAGAAATTTTAATATTTGAGTGTAAAACTTCCTCAAAAACTAAATTTTATATAAATAAGGAAGATATTGAAAAACTTATAAGCTTTTCTGAAACATTTGGAGGAAAACCTTATTTGGCAGTAAAGTTTAATGGAGAAATGTTGTTTATAAACCCCTATCTCTTATCAACCAATGGCAAAAACTATGTTATCGATGAAAAGATAAAAGCTGTAGCTGTTGATTTTTATGAAGTTATTGGTAGAGGAAGACAGTTAAAGATAGACAACTTAATCCAATTTTAGATTTTCACTTATAATTTTTGTTATCATAACACTTAACAATGCAATCTTTTTTGGTTTTACTACAACTGATATATGCCTATCATCCTTATGAAATCCAACGAGAATTGAAGCTACTCTATTTTCATCAGCTGGCAGAACTCCTACTGAAACCCTCCCATCAACACCAAAAACTGTCCCAACATCATGTATATTATGCACTTTAATTTTATCTTTTTTAAAGTCTTTATTTATTTTTTCAGCTATTACTGCACTCTGTTCCATCAAGATTTTTAATAAAGCAGCTGATTCAAAATTCATTTTTATGCTATCCTCAACATCCTTTGATTTCATCTTTAAAATTAACTGTTTTCCATCACATTCTACACCCAACTTTTTATATGGCAGATTCACAACATACACAACTCTCACCAAGACAGTTAAAATAAATTTAACAGTAAAATTTATTTTTGTTGTGTTTGGGTATATAAAAGATGCGGTTTTAAATTCAGATGATTTATCCCCATTTCCTTACTCTTTTTAATACAACTTTTTCTCCTCCACTAACCTCTCCATCAAACTCAGCAATTAAAGCCCCTTTAGTCCCAAATGTTCCCTTTATAATGCCCCATATGTTCTTATCAGGGACATAAACTTTTTCTCCAATAAGTTTTTCTCCAGCTGTTTTAGAAGATGCCAACCCTTCAATATAGATTTTGTCTTTCTTTTTAACAACCTTCCCCTCTTTTACGACAATCTTTTTAATCTCTACATCTCCAAAATCAACAACTTCTCCAAAGCCACAAATCCTCAAAGTTGTTGGTGGCAAATCCAACCTCATTATCAAAACTTTATCTTTTTCATCAACAACAACCTTCTCCTCTAACTTAAAGATACAGTAACAAGAATCTCCTCCTTTAATTTCTTCCAATACTATTGGTTCTTCTCTATCATTAATCCTCTCTATTTTATATGGAATTATCGTGGCTGGAACTGTTAAAAGCCCTATATTTATATGAACCTTCATCTTTGGAGCTAAGTTGTATTTAAACAACTCAAGAATCTTTACCTTTGCTATAAACTTATCTACAACCTTTAATTTTGTATCTTCTGAAGTTAATATACAACCTCTAAACAAACTCTCTGGCTCTACTCCAATTAAAGATATTCCCACTCTATCTCCTGCATAGGCAATATTAACATCCTGTTTAAAGCACTGTATGCTTTTAACCTTAACTTCATGATTTATAGGCAAAATTCTCAAAGTATCTCCAACCTCTACCTTCCCTTTATGGATTGTTCCCGTTACAACAGTCCCAACCCCTTTTATTTTAAATGCATGGTCAATAGGCATTTTTAGATAGCTATTTATCCCTCTTTTAATGTCTAAGCTGTCCAATAAATTTTTAAGCTCCTTTTTTAATTCCTCTATCCCTTCCCCAGTTTTTGCTGAGATTTTAATAATCTTAGAGTTCTTTAAATTCATTGTTGAGTTCAATATTTGCTTCATAAATCCCTCAGTTCTTTTAATCTCCTCATCACTTGCAATATCTATCTTATTTATAACAACAATTGTGGGAATATTTAATAAATCTAAAACTAATAGATGCTCTCCCGTCTGTGTTTTTGGCCCTTCTTTAGCATCCACAACTAATAAGGCAGCATCTATAATATTTCCAGCTCCGATAGCTGTTCTTATCAACTCAGAATGCCCAGGGGCATCAACTAAAGTAATTCTATACTCCCCTAAAATAAAAGAGGAAAATCCTAAATCAATAGTTATTCCCCTCTTTTGGGATTCTTTTGGTTTATCTAAGGCTGAAGTTGAAGCTATTTCTGTTAGCTGTTTTGCTAATTGTGTTTTTCCATGGTCGATATGTCCAAACAATCCAACATTTACATTTTTCATCTCCATAAGACCACCAATTATTTATTAATTATTTATCTATTTTGTTTTTTTAGCCTTCAACTTTTCTCTCCTAACTACAAACCATCTTTTTGGTTTCTTTATTCCTAAAAATTTGATTTTTGCCTTTCTTATTGTTCCAGAAACCCCTAAACAGATAATATTTATTGGCTTTTCTTTAAATTCCTTAACCAATATTAAAGAGGCTTTTACATAATCAACATTTTCTCTCTGACATCTCAAAATTCCGTAAGGGAAGTCATAATATACAAGCCATGGATTTGCCTTGGATGTCCCCCAAAAGCCATAATATTCTAAAACAGCTTTTCTAATTAAATTAACAATCTCTCCCTCTTTTAACTCTTCATCATATAATATTTTAAAGGCAATATATCTCTTTTTCTCTCTTAGAGTTGGAGGCAGTGTTTTGAGCATTTCTATCACTCAGCAAATAGTAAATTGTATTTAGAAACTTTTCAAAATTTTTTATCATACTCATATTTTTTAACAAAAGTTTTTATTATTTAAGGTTTATTAAATTAGATAGTTATAAACACTTTAATGAGGAGGATGTTTTATGCTCAAAGATTATGCTCTCAAAATATTAAAAAAATCATTAGAGTATGATGTAGGATTTGGAGATATTACAACAAACTCTATAATCCCTAAAGGAGTAAAAGCTAAAGGAGTTATTAAAGCTAAAGAGCCATGTATAGTTTGCGGTATTGATTTTATTGTTGCATTTTTTGAAGAATATGGTATAAAATGTAAAAAGTTATTTAATGATGGGGAAGAAGCTTATGGAAACATATTGGAGTTTGAAGGAGAGGCGAGAACTATCTTAATGGTCGAAAGAACTGCTTTAAACCTACTTATGCACCTCTCTGGGATAGCCACTATGACAAATAGAGTTGTTAAAAAAGCTAAATCAGTAAATAAAAATGTTAGAATTGCCTGCACAAGAAAAACTCTTCCCCTATTATCTCCGTTACAAAAATATGCCGTATATGTTGGTGGAGGAGATACACATAGATTTAGGTTAGACGATAGCGTTTTAATCAAAGACAACCACATAGCGATAGTTGGTGTAAGGGAAGCTATAAAAAAAGCTAAGGAGAGTGTTAGCTTTACAAAAAAGATTGAGATTGAGGTTAGCAATTTAGAGGAGTTGAAAGAAGCTTTAGAAGAGAGAGCTGATATAATAATGCTGGACAACTTCAAACTAGAAGATATAGAGAAAGCTTTAAAGATAATTGATGAATTTGAAAGAAAAACCAATTTTAGGCCAATAATTGAAGTTAGTGGTGGAATAAAAGAGGATAATATTTTAGAATACGCAAAATATAATGTTGATGTTATATCTATGGGTGCTTTAACACATTCAGTGAAAAGTGTCGATATGAGTTTGGACATAACATTTTCAGCTAAGTAGATAAAAATAATAAAAAATAAAAAATAATGATAATTATTATTTATATCATAAAAAATTATAAATAACATAAATTTGGGTCATATTATGAACGAAATTATTATTATCATACTGTTATTAACATCTGCTGGATTGGTTGGAGTATGTTGTATATTAAACAGAGATAAAACTCAGGCAATAAAGAAATACAAAAAACTTCAGAAGGAAAAAGTAGATGATGAAATTAAAATGCTAAAAAGCTTAAAGGGTGACATATCCCCAAAAACATCTGATGATATCATTAAAAATATAATGAATAGTAGAAATACACTTTTAGAAAATGCCCTTAAAGATGACTTTACAGAAGCAGATATTTGTAGCAAATTTAGGAAAGATTATTAAATAAAACACCAACAACTTCAATAAATTTTGGATTTTTCATTTTTTTATCAAAATACATACAAACTCCTACCATTATGTTTCTTTTTTTGGCTATAATATAGTCGCACTCACATCCAATCATTTCAAAACTCTCTTTCATCCTTTCAAAACCAAAAGTGTCAGGGTAGAGAGGATTTTCATTTAAAATCTCGTTTATTCTACTGACAAATTTATCTATTTCCTCGACATCCTCTATAATCTCAAAACCTTCTTTTTTCAATTTTTCAGTTAAATAATTTTTAATATCATCATATTTCTCAAATTCTTCATCCCTACAAACTCCTTTAACCATCAACATTTCATCAGTTTCAAACAATGGCTTAGAACCCTTAAAAGCATTTAAAGCGTGCATCAATTTTCCTATATTAACCTTCCACATAATAACACCAATTTTATAGATTTTTAACTTCCTCACAGTATTTTTTAATGATTTCAGCTGATTTTTTAAAGGCAATTATCTCATCCTTATCTAACTCAATTGATACAACTTCCTCTATCCCATCTCTCCCAATCTTTACTGGAACTCCTATACAAACATCTCTAATTCCATCAAACTCTCCATCCACATAAGCAGATAGAGTTAGCAGTCTCTTCTCATTATTTACAATGCATCTAACGACATTTAAAATAGCCGCTGCAGGGCCAAATTCAGAACCACCTTTTAATCTAATAATCTGCTCTCCTTTAGTTTTAACATCTTCTATAATTTCATCTATTGGCAATTCCTTAAATTTTTCAAATTTTTGAATTGGAATTCCTCCAATGGAAGTAGCACTTAACAATGGAACCATGCTGTCTCCATGTTCTCCAATAATCCTCGTCCTAACCTCATCAATATGAACTCCAAAGAACTTGGCAATAGCAACCTTAAACCTCAAAGAATCTAAGTGTGTTCCTAATCCAAAAACCTGATTTCTTTCAAATTTTGAATCCACTAAAGCTTTATAGGTCATTACATCTACTGGATTTGTTATAACAAATATCTTTGTATCACATATCTCAGCTATTTTTTTAGCATACTTCCCAACAATTTTTGCATTTGTTTTTGCTAAATCCATCCTACTCATTCCTTCTTTTCTTGGAACTCCGCTTGTTATTATGACAACATCACTTTCATCAATAATCTTTAAATTTTCATCATTTCCAACATATATGTTTGCATCACTCCTTGTTCCAGCTAAGGCGTCATAAATATCTTCCTTCAACCCCTCTAATTTATTTATTGAGTGTTCTCTTCCAATTAACACTAAATCCTTCATAAAAGGTTCTTTAGCTAATAATAAAGCTGTTGCACTCCCCACTCTACCAGAAGCTCCTATAATTGTAACTTTCATAATTTCCCCTCAAAAAAGATTTTAATAGGAGTTTAATAGAACAAAATTTAAAGCTTCTCAACAAAAGAATAGATTAGGTTGATATTATTTGAAAGTATTTCCTCAGCTTCCTCTAATACATCATTTAATGTGCTTATAGTAATTGCTGGCTGTGAAATCTCTGATAAAAATTTGTGAATATCATTTTCATGGAATATAATTCCTTCATAATACCTTAGATTTGGAATAGCATATAAAACCCCATCTAAGGATGCAATTTCTCTTGATGCATCAACTATTGTATCGATTGTTAATGTCATAGTTCCAGAGGTCTTTGAAACCCTTGCCTTTCTATAAGTTTTTAAAACCCCTACTTTTGCCTTTTCGATAAATGGAGCTATTCTTTTGTAAGTGTTATCTGCTTCATAAATATCAACATCAAACACTCCCTTAGGGTCTTCAACAATAAAAACCTTTGGATTAAATTTAGCTAAAAATTCAGGCTCAACTCCTCCCAACCCAGTTAAATCAACAATTAAATCTGGATTTACCTCATTCCTCATAAATTTTAGTTTAAATTCATTTAAATTTAAGAATTTTATGTTATTGTTGTTTGGGACAAATCCCTTCATAAATTCATGTATATCAACTAAATAAACCTTTTCAGCATATTTTGAAAGCATTTGAGCAGTGTAATTCCCCCATAAATAAACACCAAATATTACAACTTCTTTAAACTCTTCTCCTTCTAAGAAATCTCTAATTGCTTGATATTTTTTCTTTGCTATCTCATTTGTTACATCAATAACTCTTGTTTTTGTGTCAATAGTTTTTACCATCTCAGTTATGCCATACTTCATAATTCCACACCTCATAGGGGCTTCGCATCCCATGGGATATCTAAGCAAATATTTGCAATTTCCTTTTCTAAATGGAAAACACATACTAATATCCGCAAAGGAGCGAAGCTCTTTTATTTATTAATTTTGAAAGACACTTATAGTTTTATCCCTACTCTACCTAATGCCTCAATCATTTCCTTTTCTATTCTTTTTTCTATATCTTCTTTATGAACAACTGATGAAGGCGACAGAGAGGCAGTTAAAATCCTCCCCTTCTCATCCAATATCACGAGCATTGAACCAGAGCCTGGAACTCCCAATCTTCCCCTCGCAATATATAAGTCGGCTTTTTCAATATCCAGAGCTAATAATCCTTTGGTTATAGCTGGCATTCTTGTCAAATCAGCAAACCTCGTATCTATATCGAGCATTTTTATTTCTGCATTACAAACCCTTAAAATAATATCTCTTATTACTTTAAATTTCTTTTGATTGTTTGTGGCAACAACAATTTTTTTTGCATTGATTATTTTTTCTTGAATTTTTTTCAATTCCTCTTCTTTATCTCCTCTTCTAACATTGTTAATTGATTCAATAAAGGCATTTTTAATAATTTCTTCCATTTTAAACCCTCTTAAGCCAATCTAAATCATTTTTATGTAAATCTCTAATGTCTGTCAATCCATATCTAAGCATTGCTAATCTACTAAATCCAATACCCCATGCTAAGACAGGCTTTTCAATACCTATTGGCTCTAAAACTTCAGGTCTAAATATTCCAGCCCCTAAGATTTCTAACCATCCCTTACCTTCTAAATAAACCTCTGCCTCTAAGGATGGTTCAGTGAATGGGAAATAAGCTGGTCTAAATCTAACCTTTTCAAATCCTAACCTATTTAAGAATTCTTTTAATACTCCAATTAAGTTGTTGAAATTAACATTATCATCCATTATAATTCCTTCACACTGATAAAACTCTGGCAGATGCTTATAATCAATTGCTTCATTCCTAAAAACCCTATCAATGCAAAATACTTTATGCGGCTTGTTTTTTTCTTCCTCTGATAGTGAGGCTAAATATCTTATAGACGATGCAGTTGTATGGGTTCTTAAAATTAATCTTCTTGAGATATTTTCATCAAATTTGTATTTCCAGCATCTTTCATGGACTTCTCTAACCTTATCTACCAAATCTTCTGGAATGTCTCCTTCAGTTGGATACTTTAAAAAGAAGGTATCTTGCATCTCCCTTGCTGGATGGTCTTGTGGCTCAAAGAGCATATCAAAGTTCCAAAACTCTGTCTCTACAATTGGGCTTTTAACCTCTTTAAATCCCATAGCTAATAAAATCTCTTTAACCTCTCTAATAATTCTTGTTAATGGGTGGATTTTAGCTGGATATATTGGCTTTGTAGGAACTCTTACATCGTAAGGTCTTATATAAGCTTTTTTCCACTTTCCGGTTATTATGATGTCTCTTGTTAATTGAGTTATTTCCTCCTCTATTTCAATTGGTTCTTTTAATAATTCTTTCCCTTTATCTGTTAGTTTTATCTTTATCTCTTTCTCCTCATCAAAATCCACATACCCTCTCTTTTTTAAAATTTCAATAACCTTTTTTTCTTCTTCACTAAAGTTACTAAGGTATTTATTTTCTTTGAGTTTTTGCAATAATTCTTCTTCAACATCCTTGTAATCCAAATTATCGAAAATAATTTTTCCTTTTTCTATTTTAGCTATTCCTTTTCTTTTTATAGCACCTAAGGCAGCATTAATCTCCTCTTTTGGTAAGATATCCTTTAAGTTTTTAATCTCAATTTCTTTTATATTGTGTTGTTTTAAATAGTTTGCTATCCTTCTCTCTGGAAACTCTTCTTCTTTAATGAGTTTTACCACCTTTTTTACGTTCTCCTCTGTTTCTACCAATCCTTTCCCTTTTAACCATAAAGAAACTCTCAAAATTTTTTCTTTTGGCATAAATTTCTCTAATTCATTTAAATCAAATTCCTCTCTATTATTATCTTGAAAAATCTTCAACAGTCTTTTCTCATCTATGTGCAGTTCCATAATCCTCACCACATAAAACTGCTAAATTATCTTTATAATAGCATTTCCTTAATAAATAGATAACTATGTTTTAAATCTATGTTTTTAACTAATTCATTAATTTCATCTATAGTGTTTTTCAAAACTTATTAAATTAATAAAGGAATATTTGGACACCTTCTTAAAGAAGGTGTTCATCAGTGCCTTAAGTATTGTAGCATATTTTGAAAAACACTAATTTTCTATTTTAAGAATTCTACCTCATTTTTATCTATTTACAGAAACTTTTGGTATTGGAAATTCTAATGACAACCTTTAATAAAACCTCGTAGGGATAAAACTTTTAATAGATGTAAAATATTCCCCTTAGCATTAAAATCTCTCATTAAATACTCATTAAATATACAGACGAGAAACTCCTATTAAAAATCTAAGAAATTATTTAAGACCAAGTCCTATATTAATATACTCCATTAGTATTAGTTGTTAGGCTAATATCTAATTCGGGGGTTATTATGCTTAATGATGAAGACATTAAAATAATTGATGAAATTTATAAGGAAGGTTATTTATTTGCTCAATATGGAATATACGTAAAGAAAAAATTTAAACAGAAAGTTTTTAAAATCCCTGTTGATGCTGGTTTTGGCTGTCCTCATAAAAAAAATGGTGGTTGTATCTTTTGCCCAGAAATGGGAAGACCGATATCTGTTAAATACTGCAGAGCTAACATTCCACTAAAAGAACAGATTGAAAAACAGATGGAAAATCAAAGAAAAAAAGGATTTAAAAAATTTTACATCTATTTTTATCCTGGAACCAATACCTATGCTCCAGCAGAGAAATTAAAAGAAATTTGGGATTTTTCTCTATCTTATGAAGATGTCATTGGTTTATCGATAGGAACAAGACCAGATTGCTTAGAAAAAGAAAAACTTGATATATTGGCTGAATATGTTGAGAGGGGCTATGATATTTGGATTGATTTAGGAATTCAAAGTATGCATCAAAAAACACTTGAAATTTTAAATAGAGGGCATAATGTTTCAGATACTATAAAAGCAATAAAGGACTGTCATAAAAGGGGAATAAAAGTTTGTGGGCATATAATCTTAGGATTACCCGGAGAAACATGGAAAGAGATGATAGAAACTGCAAAGATTTTATCTTTATTGGATATTGAAGCAGTTAAAATCTACCCCTTAGTTGTTGTTAAAGATACAAAATTAGAGGAGATGTATTGGAAGGGAGAATACAGAACGTTAGATGAAAAACAATATATAAACTTAGTTTGTGATTTTTTAGAGCATCTATCTCCCTATGTGCTAATTCAAAGAGTATCTAAAGACAAAGTTCCAGAAAACATTAAGGTATCTCCAGAATGGTATCTTGGTAGGTTGAAGATTATGAACAGAGTGAGTGAGATATTGAAAAAAAGAGGAACTAAACAGGGAGCAAGGTTTTTTAAATAACCTTATCCTCTAAGAGTTCAGGATTTTTTAGTCTAAATTTGTAATAATTTTTAATACTGGTTGGAAAATTTTTTCGGGATTTTTTCTCTTTTAGTATTACTAACTTAAATAGTTTGTTGTATATTTAGATGTATAAGTATTACTAAGTAAGAGATAAAAATAGCTTTTTTACTTTTGGTTTAATCCTTAAAAGAGAATAAAACCTCTAAGAGGTCTGATTTTAACAGTAGTTCCGTTATTGACTCCCGAAAAAATAACATAATTTCCATCCTCCAAGAGGTCTTATTTTAACAAAAGGTTTTAGTGCTGGTGGTGGTGGATTTGGTTTTATGTGTTTCCATCCTCCAAGAGGTCTTATTTTAACTTGTTGCCTGTAATGTGAAATAATCCTGATGAACGTCACATGTTTCCATCCTCCAAGAGGTCTTATTTTAACAAAAAGAAAAAATTATTTTTTGAATTTAGGAGAAAACTTATGTTTCCATCCTCCAAGAGGTCTTATTTTAACATGGAAACATACTCAAGTATGGAGCAAACTGGGCTGTTTCCATCCTCCAAGAGGTCTTATTTTAACTAGTCTCTTTTGCTATTTTAGAAATGCAACATACAGATGAGTTTCCATCCTCCAAGAGGTCTTATTTTAACACAATTATCCTTCTGCCTCCCCACTCTATCCATCCAATGTTTCCATCCTCCAAGAGGTCTTATTTTAACAATATTACACATGAAAAATGCCTTGCCAAAACCAACTGTTGGTTTCCATCCTCCAAGAGGTCTTATTTTAACAATGTGATTCTCAGACTCTCAGAATTGTTTGAACCAAAATAGTTTCCATCCTCCAAGAGGTCTTATTTTAACCAACTTCGTGCATGTTTATACAGTTGTTTAGTTAATATGTTTCCATCCTCCAAGAGGTCTTATTTTAACTTCAAAAATTACTGCAATACAAGTAAAAGATGCAGAGTTTCCATCCTCCAAGAGGTCTTATTTTAACTTATGAAAAAACTAGACATATTTGTATGCCTTGATGCAATTGAGTTTCCATCCTCCAAGAGGTCTTATTTTAACTACAGCCATACCTATGCTAATATAAACCCTTCGGGGGCAGTGGTTTCCATCCTCCAAGAGGTCTTATTTTAACAAGGCAATCATCGATAATATAATTTTAATAGTTCTTCTAATATTTAAGCTTTTCGGAACCATATTTTTCTAAGTATAAATAACCCCTTTCATTTATAAATCCAACACTATATAAGTTTTTTTCTCATATACAAAATAGAGGATTTTTATTCTTTTAAATTTGAAGATTTAACTTATTAGTTAGAGAAATCTCATTTTACTTACTATTCACTCTTAACTTTTAAAAATCTAAATAATTCAATAAACATAAATATTCCAAATAATCAAACTTACAGACCCTTAGAAATTGAACTTAAATTCTCTAAATTGATAAATACTATCTAATTAACAACCTTATTAAATTTCAAACACATCCAACGAGACAACCACAACACTACAATAAACAACTAAATCAAACAAATAAAAATATCAAAAAACCCATATAAATATTTTGTGCTCTTTTTAACTCATTCTTCTAAATCATAAGGATTTTTGCTATAATACTCAACTGTTTTTAAAGCAGAACTAACTACCATCTCCCTAATATTTGGAATCTCCTCCTCCAACTTCTCTAAAATTTCGTGGCATCTCCTCCTTACACTATCTCCTCTATCTCTACTGTATGGACACATATCCTTATCTTTATAATATTCTATTCCACACTCCTCAAGGGCTTTTATTATATCCCTCTCCAATACTGGAAGCATAGGTCTAATGATTATACACTCCTCCAACGGAATTTTAAAGCTCTGATAATCAACCTCGTTGTATTTAAACCTCGTTAATGGCCTCATAAACTTTAATCTCTCTCCTTTAAAGATGTTTGCTAAGATTGTGTCTGAATTATCATCTAAATTATGTCCATAAGCTAATTTAACCTTTTCATAAGGAATATTTTCCTCCTCAGCAATTTCCTTAGCTAATTTCCCCAATAAATGCCTTTTAATTACAGAGCAAGAGAAACATGGAGAAAACTCCATTCCTTTGGAATTTTTTGTTAATATTTCAGATAATTCAACAACATCCAAATCATTTTTTAATATTAAGTGAGGAACATCCAACATCTCACAGTGGTGTTTTATTAATTTAACTCCCTCTTTATCCTCACTCCAAGGTCTAATTCCTCCAATATTCACATCTACAGTGACAGCTATCAATTTTATCCCATATTTTCTTCTATAAACCTCTAATAAATGCAACAACAACAAGCTATCCTTTCCTCCACTCAATCCAACTATAACAACATCCCTCGGAGCTATGATTTTATGCTTATTAATAAACCTCCCAACCTTTGTTGATACATATTCATAAGTTTTTGAATACACTACTGGAATTCCAAACTCTTCTTCAATTTTATCCATCTTTGTTCTTGATAATCTTGCCATTCTCTTGTTATTAACTAAAATCTTATCCTTTCTTATTGTTAAAAAGAATGGATTTGCATATTTCTTCAATTCTCTTAAATTAATCTCTACCATTAATATCCCAGCTTGTTTTTTGTGTTACTTTTAACTTTTTAGGTAGTGACTTTCATATAACTTTTGATTTCATTTAAATACCAAACGGCTCTAAATTAACATTTCTCTCTACAACTTCAGCAAAGTAGTTTAAACTTTTTTCTATACTATCTTTATATGAATCTCCCTCAATCTCATTTAAACCTTTCCTTTTTCTAATTAAATTAATAATGTAATTTCTAAACTCATAATTTTCAAATATTCCATGGAAATAAGTTCCTATAGCTAATCCATCACTAAATTTCTTAATAGAGCCATCAAATCCATTTCCGCAGTTTCCAAAGCCCCTCTCAATTTTTATAAGTGGTTTTTCTTTTGAATACGTTATTCCCTCGTGTATCTCATAGCCCTTAACATTAAATATCTTGTTATTTATTTCTAAGCATCCATAAGAGTTTTTAACTACCTTATCATTTCCAAAGTATGTTTTTGCATCAAAGATTTTTAAGCCCTCAATATCTCCAACATCTGATTCTTTCTTCTCTTTATCAATCAACTCTTTCCCCAAAACTTGATAACCTCCACAGATACCAATAACAATTCCCCCATCTTTCAAAAACTCCAAAACTTTTTCATCAAAGTTATGTTGTTTTAAATAATATGCCTCTTTTGTTGAACTCCTTGTCCCTGGAAGCACTAAGATATCTCCTGTTATGTCATCATCAAAGTCAATAAACTTTATAAATGCATCGTATCTTAATGGGTCTAAGTCAGTAAAATTTGATATCTTTGAAAACCTAACTACATTAACCTCAACTCCACTTTTTGCATTTCCAAAACTTCTCATGCTCTGCAAAACTTGACTATCCTCTTCTGGTAGAACAAGATTTTCATCATAAGGAACTATGCCCAAAACTGGAATTCCCGTTAGCTCTTCAATTTTTTCAATCCCTTCTTTTAAAACATCTGCATTTCCTCTAAATTTATTTATCACAATTCCTTTAATAAGCTTCCTCCAATTTTCAGGAAGAAGCTTTATAGTTCCATATATTGAGGCAAAAACTCCCCCTCTATCAATATCTGCAACTAAGATGGCTTTTGCATTAACCATTTCAGCTATCCTTAAATTTGCTATATCATCCTTCAATAAATTTATCTCACAACAACTCCCAGCTCCTTCCATAACAACATAATCATACTCTTTATCCAAAATCTCCAAACTCTCTTTAATTTTTTGTAAAAAGAAATCTTTATTCTTTCTATATTCATTGTAGTTCATATCCTTGTATGGCCTTCCATGGACTATAACTTGAGAGATGAAATTACCTTTTGGCTTCAATAAAATTGGGTTAAAATGCACTGATGGCTCTACCCTGCAAGCTAAGCTTTGAGTGTATTGGGCTATAGCTATCTCTCCATCTTCCTTTGCAACCCTTGAATTCAAACTCATATTTTGAGATTTGAATGGGGCTACTTTATAGCCCTTATTTGCTAAAATTCTACATAATCCAGCAGTTATTGTTGTTTTCCCACTGTTTGATGATGTTCCAACAACCATTATAAACTCTGCCATTTCCATCAACTCGGCATTTTTTATAGTTTATTTGAAACTTAGTTATATTTAATTTAGCTTATTAAAATTTTTAATGTCTATATTAGAGTTTTTAATTTTATGTTCTTGGTTTTATATACTCTCTGTTGGAATTTTGTATTAGAAAATTTATAGAGAGTAATACTGATTTTTTCAATTTTAAGGTTTTGTTTTTGTTAGATTTTGGTAGTTTAAGTTTGTTTTATAGGTTTTAGTATTAGATAATACTTATTTCATAGTAAAAATTAGTTAATTATCGAAATTTTTGTTTATGGTTGTGCTTATAATTTATATACCTATATGCACAACCTTTCTTAATCTTATAAACGATTTAATAATTAAGTAGTAAGAACATTGGGGTAAAAATAGAAAGATATATATAAGAGTTTAAGCATATTATAAAGGCAGAGGGTAAGGGTTTGAATTAGTAGTCCATTAAAATAAGGATGGAAACATTTTTTAAACATGTAATATCACCCCACATAATTGTTTTGTTTGAGTCGGTAGTCCATTAAAACAAGGATGGAAACTCAGCATCTTTTCCTGTTAATATTATTTCTACTGCCAGTTTGAATCTCCAGTCCATTAAAATAAGGATAAAAATGTTAAAAATTAAAATTTGCTTTTTTCTTATAAATTCTATATTTATACATTTAGATTATCAAATTATATTGCATATTTATATCATTTCACAAAACTATTTTTATTGAAAATTTCAAAAAAGGTGATGATTTGTTTGACTTAGAAACTGAAAGGGTTATAAAAGAGATTGAAAATCTAAACAAAAACAATCCAAAAGTAGTTTTTCAAGCTCCAGAAGGTTTAAAATTATCTGTTGAGAAGGAAATTGAAAAAATTAAGCAATACTTTAAACAAAAAAATATAGATGTTGAGATATACTTATGGGGAAATACCTGTTTTGGGGCTTGTGATTTAATAGACAGTCATGTTAAAAACTTAAATGTTGATTTAATCATCCACTATGGACATGAAAAACTTAGTTATGCAAATCCAGAGATTAAAACTCTCTTTATTCCAGCATATCACGTATTTGATAAAGATGAAGAGGAGAAAATTTTAGATAATATAAAAAACTTTATAGAAAAACATGAAAATGAAGGAAAAAAAGTTGCTATAGCAACAACCATCCAATATAAAAAACTTTTAAAGGATTTCAATCCAAGTATAATTTTAGGTTGTAGAGGAGAGATTAAAGAGGGAGATATAATTTTATTTGTTGGAACTGGGAGATTCCATCCTTTAATGCTTACCTACAAATATCAAAGAGAGGTTTTTATATACAACCCAATCTCTAAATGCTTTGATAAGATATCCAAAGAAGAAATTAATAAGTTTATAAAGAAGAGAATTTTAGCTATATCTAAATTAATGCTAAACAGACCAAAAAAGGTTGGAGTTGTTTTATCAACAAAAAAGGGACAGTATAGAAAAAAGGTTTTTGATGAAATTACAAAATTATTAGAAAAAAATAATATCTACTATCTCCCAATATTAGCCGATACTATATCCCCAGATATCTTATTTTATGATGTTGATTGCTATATCATAGTTGCATGCCCAAGGATTGTATTGGATGACTATATACTATATAAAAAACCGATTTACACTCCAGAAGAATTTAAACTTTTCTTGAAAAATAGTTTTAAATATAAGTTTGATGAAATTAAAGAAGAGGATTTTTAACAAAATGTCCTATTTGTCGCTGGCAAGCATAAAGTTTTATTACAATTTGGACATGTTATAACGACCTTATCTTTCTCGTAATATGCTTTAAACGGTTTTTTGCAGTAAGGACAGAGATATATTCTCTCTCCTGTTTCTTTACACTCTCCAACCTCTCCAACAGTAGGATATTTTTCAAAGGTTATATCACTCTCTTTATTTTGATATTTAAAGAACTTTTCAACCATTTTTAGATACATATTTGCAGCATCTTCATTTACACAATCTCCTCCACAGTATGGGCAAATATACATAGAATCACCCTGATTATTGATTATTTTAATTATAACCCATGTAATTTATACTATAAGATATAACTATTAAATTAAGATTAAACACTAAATAGTATAATTACCATCTTATAAATATATTCCCATTTCGTTTAACAGTGTTAGTTAATCATTTTTTATTATATCAATGTTGGTGAAATTATGTGGAAGAAATTAGAAAGCTTAACCAGCAAAATTTATGAAAAAGCATGGAAAAGGAAAGGAGAGCATAGAATTGCATTGTTAATTGACGGCCCAAACATGCTTAGAAAAGAATTTAACATTGATTTAGATAAAATTAGGGAGGTTCTAAGTGAATTTGGTGACATTGTTATTGGTAGGGTCTATCTAAACCAGTATGCATCAGATAAATTAATAGAGGCAGTTATAAATCAAGGTTTTGAACCAAAGATATCTGCTGGAGATGTAGATGTTGAAATGGCTGTAGATGCCACTGAGCTCGTTTTTAATCCAAACATTGACACTATTGCCTATGTAACGAGGGATGCCGACTTTCTTCCAGCAATTAGAAAGGCAAAAGAGAGAGGAAAAAAAGTTATAGTCATAGGAGCTGAACCAGGTTTTTCTACAGCTTTACAGAATATTGCCGATTATGTAATTAAAATTGGAGAGGAATTTCAATTAGATAGAGAAAAACTAGAGAAAAAGAAGAAAAACAAATTTTTAAAGGTTGAAGAAAAGCAGAAAGATAAAGAAGAAGATAAAGAAAAAGGTAACGAAAAGGAAAAAATTAATGTCTTTCAAAATTAATAAAATCATAAATTTAAATAGTTACTTTATTCCAAGTATTTTTCTCAGAACGGTTGATGTTGCAAATGAACAGAGAATATACCAACCCAGCCAACCTAAAGCCGTATTAGAAACTATTTTAAATCCTCCTTTATAAAGTATTGAACCAAGCCAGTGCCAGAAATCAATAAATAAAACCTTAGATAATATTATAGGCAGATACACAACAACTCCATTCCAACCTGGATTTAGTTCCTGATAAACTCCACCAAATCCATAAACGTGCCTTAAATAAATAAATATTAAAATTATTGGAACCCATGTGTATATCATCGGCTTAAAACTCATCTTCATTAGCTCGGCATTGAGTTGCATAATTCTCTGCTGCTCTTCTTGGAGTTTTTCCATCATTTCAGGATTTTTAGACATTTTTTTAAATTTAACCTGAAACTCTTGAATCTCTTTTTTTAATTCAGCAACTCTCTTCTGGTCAACTAAAAGTTTTGTAGCTATATTTATAATTGAAGAGACAATTATTGCAATGATTAAAATTGCTAAGGCAGGATGTAAAACTTTTATTATGGGCATAAAAATTGTATCCAAGGTAGTGTAGTAAATATTTGTTATAGATTCAAACATCAACTCACCTTATTTGGTTATTTAAAAATTTAATATTAACTATAAAGGATTATTTAAGAACCTCGATAAGTTCTTTAACTGCCTTATCTAATAAGAAATCCCTATTTTTAATAATCTTAACTGTTGCTCCTGTTAAAACTGCATAGGTCATAGCCGCACATCTATTCATGAAGATGTGTTCTCCAATATCCTCTGTTGATTCAAAATCTCTCTGTCTTGTTTCATCCTTTAATCTTCTCATCAATATTTCATCGTTCTCTGCTTCAACTAAAACAATGATATCTGGATTTAATTCTTCTAAAACCCACGCTGGAAGTCCTGGCAAATAACCCTTAGGTGTCTTTATTGTGCTGTGTGTATCAACAACTATGTTAGATTCCTTAGCCATTTCAGCAATCTTCTTTCCTGCCAATTTTTGTATTCTTTTTTGCTCTTCTGGAGGTAATTTTCTTAACTGGTCTCTATGCTCTACTAATCCTTCCTCCTTAGCAATTTCAAACATTACAGTCCCAAAATTAACTATCTTGTATTCAATTCCTTCTTTTTTTAACTCTTCAATTGCCTTATTTGTAACTGTTGTTGAACCAACCCCTGGGACTCCTACAATCACTACAACCTTGTTTTTCATCCTCCTCACCTCACAAAATTTTAAGAGATTATAGTGGTCTTTATAAAATTAATAAATTTATTAAAGAAGGTTTGAACGCCTTCTTTGGAAGGCATTCATTTATGCCTTAGTTATTATAAGAAGTTTTGAAAGACTCTCTCTATAAATGTCAATCTTTTACTTATTTAATAATTTTGCTATTACTGGGTGTAACTCACTTACCTTCTCTCTTAGGAGTTGCTCATACATTCTATATACGATAGAGACTGTTAATAAAACCCCGGTTCCTCCTCCTAAAGCTCCAGTGAAGTTTGCAACTGCCGCTAAGAATCCAACAAATGCAGAACTCATAACTGTTAATGGTGGAATATACCTTCTCAATCTCTGCTCAATTGCCTTCTCACTCTTCCTAAATCCTTTAATTGCCATGTTTAATGAGCCAATTCTCTTAGCCATACTTTTTGGGTCTAAGCCAGTAGTTTCAACCCAAAATATACCAAAGATTACACTTAAGATTATCATTGTTATTAGATAAACTATTGCATGGAGAGGGTCTGAAATAACATTCAATAACCCATATGGAGTTGAAAGATAATAGGCAATGCCATCTATTGGTCTTCCTCCCTCATAATGTCCAAGTATTGGAACCCCCATCCTATACAATACCAAACCCCAAAGCTGAACATTTGCAAGTAATGCTGCTGCCAATATAACGGGTATGTTTGAGACATAGATGAATTTTATTGGATATTTCCCAACAGCTCCTTTAATTCTTCCATGGGCTAATGGAATTTCAACCCTCATTGATTCAGCATACACCACTATAAGAAAGACAATTATTGTTCCAAGTATTGGGGCAATGTATTCTATATTTGGAACTCCCTGAATCAATGAGTTTAAAAACTTCCATAAATACCCTTCTGGTCCAAAAGTTCCAACAAATATTGTTTGTGAAACACCAGCAGCAATAAACAGCCCAATACCTGAACCAATACCATACTTTGAAACAATTTCATCCAAATAAATTAAGATTATTGAACCTAAGGCAATCTGAATAACTATCAAAAATGCCAACATTGGAGTTAAAGCTCCAAATGCTCCTGCTCCAACGAATAGAACTGCTTCAACAAAACACATTATTATAGATAAAAGCTTCTGACATCCTTGGAACAAAGCCCTGTTTTCTGGAATTGATAAGTCCATCTGAATGATTCCTGAACCAACCAATAACTGCATGATAATTCCAGCTGTAACTATAGGCCCAATCCCTAAGGTAATTAAAGTCCCCATCTTTGATGCTGTAATTGTTTGCCAGAACTCAAATATCGCTGGAATTTGAGCTCCTGCTGTGTAAATATCGATACACCCCATAATGAAATAAAGAACCAGAACTATTCCAGTCCATTTAAGTTTCTCTTTAAATGTTACCTCCCTAACTGGCAATTCAACCTCTGGAATCTTTTCCAATATCGGAACTAACTTTTTCATAATGTTTTCCAAGCTACCACCTTTTTTAAGTATTAATAATTTTCTTTTTATCAATAAATTTTTGTAAGTGGGAGTATAAATTTTTAGTGAAGTTTAATCCTATAATTTATTAAGTTGAGAAAATAGAAAAACATAGAAAAACGAATATAAAAACCCCACCAATACAATTTGTAAATTCTTTTTAAATCAAGTTTTAAATTTTTAATATCTCTGTTTTTTAGTAAAAAAAGAGATACTATCCTCTCATCTAAAAATCTCCTAACTTCAAAATCAAAAATTAAAAATAAAAAGAAAATTATTAATAATTTATAGTTCAACAACCTCTCCACCTACTGCCTCAATCTTCTCTCTTGCTTTCTCTGAAACTTCTACTGCTTTAACAATCATTGGAATTGTAACTTTTCCTTTACCTAAAACCTTTTCATAACCTAACTCAATTACATCAACAACAAATTTATCTTCTTCTTTTTCAAATTTGTCTGGGTTTTTCAACACAATCTCTTCAAGCTCTCCAACATTTATTGTTTCTAACTGTTTAACTAAGCTTGGGTGTCTCTTGAATCCATACTTTCCGAAGTAGTCAGGCATGTATTTTATAATCCATGTCCATTTGTGTTTATGTCCACCAGCCATTCCTCTTCCTCCCTTGTTTCCAGCTCCTCTCCTCTTTTTATGGCTTCCTCCTCCACAGGTTCTTGAACCTCTAATTTTTTTAACTTTTTTCTTTTTTCTAATCATAAATCATCACCTTACATCATTTTTTCTAATAACTCGTTAATTTTCTCTCCTCTGTAACCTAAAGCTCCACCAACACTGAATGGTTTTTTGATTCCTCCTCTTTCAAATCCTTTTCTTGGTGGGTGTAATCTAAAGACAGGTTTTAATGGAGTCTCTTTTAATTTAATTTCTCCTTTTATAATCTTTTCTGCTAATTCTTCAACATCCATTCCTGTTAATTCCTTTATGATTTCTGGATTAACTTTCTTGTTTCCTGGTAATCTTCCTCTCTTTAAAATTAACTTAACTAATGTATCTTTATCAATTTCTCCCCATGTTACGTAATCCTTAACTTTCTGCAACATCCCTTTAAATGTTTCTGTTTCTGGAACTATTACACAGTGATTTACTTTGTGCAATCTCAACATTTTCAGTGTGTCTGCTATATCTCTCCTTACACCGATTCTCCCTCTTATTCTAATGACAGCATAAGCCATATCTATCACCTTATCAAAATAAAAGTTTTAAAATAGCTTAAAGTTTAAAATGAGAAAATTAACTTATAAAACTCTTCCTTCAACAATCCCCAATTTCTCTTTGTGTTTTTCCATAACTCTTGTAAAGTTCAAGCTCTTTAATGCTTCAAATGTAGCCATTGCAAAGTTGTATGTTGTTCTTGTCTCTCCAAATGTCTTTGTCCAAACATCTTTAATTCCTGCTAAGCCCAAAACTGCCTTAGCAACATCTCCAGCAACTAAACCAACTCCCTTTGGAGCTGGCAATATCTCTATTGCAGTACTTCCACACTTTCCATATCCTTTGTATGGAATTGAGTGCGGTGTTCCACAACCACACTCCCAAGAACCGCAACCTCTCTTAACTCTAATAATGTTTTTCTTTGCTTGAGCTATTGCCTTTCTAATTGCAGGCCCTACTTCCTTAGCTTTACCTTTTCCAACACCTACATAACCATTTCTGTTTCCTACAACAACTGTAGCTCTAAATCTTGCTCTTCTTCCTGACTTGTGCATTCTTTGAACTAACTTAACATCTAAAACCTTCTCTTCTAAATCTGGTAATAAGGCGTCGACAATCTCTGGCTCTAAAATTGGTAAGTTGTTATCTAAGATGTAATCAATATCAGTTATCTGCCCTTCTTTAACCATTCTTCCAATAGTGGTTTTTGGTTCCCACTCGTCTATGTTGAATCTCATCATCTCACCTTAAAACATACTGTCTATTTTTGCCTTTATTTCTTCAAAGTGTTCTGGCAGTTTTTCTGGTTCTAATCCTTTCTCTAAATATTTTGAGAACTGCTTCTTGTATCTTTCTTCATCCTGTTCTTTTAACATTTCAGCGTAGGCTTTTATGTGTTCTCCTCTTATTCTCTCCTCTGATGGCAATATATCTTCCCCATGTGGAATTTCCATTCCAGCATCTAAAGCTCCTTTTAATATTGCAAATACAGCAGCTCCTTTTGTAGCTCTGTGCAATCCAATATCTAAAACTGCCTCAGTGTAGCCTTTAGCTAAAGCTTTCTTACCTAACAAGTAACCTGTTAAGTATGCTGATGGCAAGTTTCCAGTGTGTCCTTTATAACCTAACTTAATCAACTCTCTTGAGTGAGCTGAAACAACTGTTTTATCTCCCTTTTCATCATACAATACAATTTGAGCAATGCAGTGATTCAAAGTTTTTCTCGCAACCAATCTTGGTTTTCTTGATAATAATAATCTTAATCTTTTTCTGTAATCAGTTTTTGCCTCTCTTCTTCTTCTAAATTTAACTCTATAAGTTGGACCTGTTGCC
The DNA here is from genome assembly GCF_000025525.1 of Methanocaldococcus sp. FS406-22. NCBI lineage: Archaea > Methanobacteriati > Methanobacteriota > Methanococci > Methanococcales > Methanocaldococcaceae > Methanocaldococcus > Methanocaldococcus sp. FS406-22. Next base: position 1,682,232 of record NC_013887.1, on the reverse strand, counting down.
ATAATTTCTCACCTTCCTGCTAAAAATTGTTTTATTGTTTTAAGAGGTCGTGTTCTCTCATGTAAAGGAATAAGTGGCTTCTACTTCTAAATGCTCCTCCTTTAGCCATTCTGTAAAGTTTTCTATAGACTTTTCTATCAATTTTTCCAGTATCTCTTAATTGTTTGAGTGTTTTTCTTAAAGCTCTAATTGTAGCCATCCACTTTTCTTTTGGTGGTGTTCTTGCTCCAGCAGCTCCTCTTCTTGAACCTGGTCCTCTTCTTCTACCTTTTTTTCTCTGCTCCTTCAACTTTTTAACTCTTGCACTGCTGATTCCTTTTTTCTGTTTCTTCTTAATAACTCCCTCTTTAATTAAAACTCTTATATCATCTTTTGACATAGCCATTTTAACTCTATCCAATTGAGTTGGGTCAATCCAAACCCTGTCTATACCACATTTCAATATCTCAGCTGCCATTCTCCTTTGAACGGATACATCCATAACTATCACCTATGACAAAATCAAATTTATATCAAAGAACAGGTAATTGAGAATTATAATTTATTCGTTAGTTTCATTTTGTTTTTCAGCTAATTTTAATAACTCTTCCTGTTTCTCTTCTGATATGTTTAATATTCTTATTCCCAACTCTCTTGCTCTTTTAATAATTTCAATTTTCTTTCTTTTACCAACTGTTGAAGCTATTCTTGCTCCCTGTGTTTCTGGATTTAACTTTTCTAAATCTTTTACATTGTAAACTAAAACATCCTCTAATCCGCTTGGGTGTAAGCCCCTAACTGCCTTAGGACTTCTGTAACCAATCTCAACAACTGGAGGTTTCTCTTTCCACTTTAATCTCATCTTACTGTGTCTTCCTTTTGGTCTTCTCCATTTCTCTCCTAGTCTTTTATGTCTATGAGCCTCCTGTCTTATAAAGTCAGGCTTTTTCATTTTTAATTTAAATCTTAATCTTAATAGCCTGTTCATAATTTCCCCTCAGCTATTGTTTTTTAGATAGCTTTTCCAGCTTTCTCTACAATGTAGATTCCATCCTGGAAGACTCTTGGGTCTCTTCCTTTAATTCTTGTTGCCTGCTCTATGTTAGCAGCTGTCTGCCCAACTTTTTCCTTGTCAATTCCTGTGACTATAACATCCTCTCCACTAATCTTAACGGTAACTCCTTCCATAATTCTTGCTCTTCTTGGGTGTTTCTCTCCTAAGAAGTTTTCAATGATAACCTCATTACCTTTAACGCTAACCTTCATTGGGAAGTGTGCATATCTAATCTTTAATTTGTATGTAAATCCTTCGGTAACTCCTTTAATCATGTTGTTTATATGAGCTCTTATAGTTCCAACCATAGCTTTGTCTTTTCTTCTTGGATATTCGCAGAAGATAACTACTTCATCTCCCTCTTTTTTAATTACAATTTTTGGATGCTCAAATTTTCTTCTTAACTCTTTTCCTTCACTTTTTACAACAACTTCATTGTTGTTTATCTCAACTTGAACATTTTCAGGGATTTTTACCCTTTCCTCAATATAGGCGGCAACTGGCATAAACTCACCTCAAAATTTAAATTTAATTTAGAACGTGTTTAATAGACATAAGCTAACAACCTTCCTCCTAATCCTCTTTTCTTAGCTTCTTCGTGGCTCATAACTCCCTGTGTTGTTGAAACAATTAATATACCAAAGTCTCTTGCTGGCAAGTATCTCTTTTCAAACTTCTCGTATCCAAATTTTTTAACTGGGAATCTTGGTTTTATAGCTCCACACTTGTTTATTTTCCCTATTAACTCAACCTTAAATATCCCAGCTCTACCATCTTCTATAAATTCAAACTCTCCTATGTAGCCGTTATCCTGCATAACCTTTAAAACCCTTCCAATTAATTTAGACGCTGGTTTTATATACACTACCTTTTTACCCACTCTCTCACAGTTAGAGATATGGTTTAATGCGTTTGCTAGTGGGTCCATTAAACTCATGTTTTCCCTCCATTAAGAATTTTTAGTAAAGAGTGTTTTGGTTTAATCTAATTTTTTAAATCCTAATTTGTGAGCAATTTCTCTAAAACACTGTCTGCAAAGGTTTAATCCATACTTTCTAATTAAACCTGGACCTACATGCCCACATCTTTGACATGGTCTAATTCCATAACCATACTTCTTTTTCCATGGTTTTTTTGCCATCTACATCACCTTTTTATTGTGTTTCTTCTTCCTCTTCTAACAATACTCTCTCAACTTTAACTCCAAATGTTTTTTCTATAAATTCAATAGCTTCTTCTCTTGTTAATCTGTGTCTTCTTGGAATCTTAGCTCTGCATCTCTTTCTTCTCTTAACTCTAAATCCAGGTCTCTCTAATGTAACACAAACGTCCATTCCAAAGATACCAATCATTGGGTCGTATTTTTGCCCAGGGAAGTCAATGTGTTCATGAATACCAAATGAGAAGTTTCCATAATCATCAAATGAATAATCATACAATTTTTTACCTTCTTTTTGGAATGCTTCAAATGCATTCTTTAAAAATTCCTCTGCCTTTTTCCCTCTTAATGTAACTTTTAATCCAATTGGTAACTTCTTTCTAATTCCAAATGATGGGTTTGTTTGCTTAGCTCTTGTTCTTATTGGTTTTTGTCCTGTTAGTTCCTCAATAACTTGAGCTCCTTTTGTTAATCTATCTCCACTCTCTCCTACTCCAAAATTAACAACAACTTTTTCAATTCTTGGTTTTAACATCGGATTCTTTTGCCATAACTCTTCAAAGCTCATGTTTCTCCCTCATCTATTCAATTTATAATTTAATTATTGGTTCTTCGTCTCCAACAACGAAGACATAGTCTTTAACTGTCTTAAACTTCTCTCCATCCATGTTTTCTAATGTGACAATGTCTGGATATATTCCTCTTCTCTCAATCTCAACAATCTTAGCGAAATCACCGACGTGTTTTCCTCCTGTAATGTATGCTAATTTACCAACTTCAAATGGAATGTGTGCTTTAATTTCTTGTTCTGGAATTGAGATTAATAAGGTGTCTCCTGTTTTGTAAACATCTTCCTCTGCCTTTGTAGGGTCTGAAACTTTGATAACAATGTTTCTTCCATCGTGTAAATTGAGCTGTATATGCCCACCTTTAATAACAGTCTTGTTCTTAATTTTACATAATTTTACATCTGGGTTTTCTGTTGGTTTTAATTTAATCCTTCCTTTTCTATCAAAGAGGACTCTGTAATTTTCGTCTGCCTCTGGTAATGAGACAACATCCATTAATCCAACTGGTAATTTTTCTTCCTTCCTGACTCTTCCATCAACTAAAACTTTACCCATCTTAATAATTTTCTTTGCTTCTCTTGCGTTATCTGCATACTTCAAAACATCTCTAATAATCAGCAATAATGGTAATGACTCACTCATTGGGTGTGCTCCTGGTAATGGTCTAACTGTAAATTTGTGAATCTTTCTTGGTAACTCCCATCTAACTGGAGCTGCCAATCTTTTTAAATGTCTTTTTGGTCCTTTTTTTGCCATCCTTTCACCTTATTCATTTTTAATGTGTTTGAATCTTTTTTCATCTTTGTCATACAACTTGATAATCATAACATTTGATGGATGGATTGGGTATGGAACTTCCCTTCCATCCTGCTTTTTATTGTTTGCTCCTTCAACATAGATTCTGTATCTTTTCAAATCAACTTTGATAACCTCTCCTTCTAAGCCTTTGAAGTCTCCTCTCATTATTCTAACAACATCTCCCTTTCTAACTGGGATGGCGTTTTTACCCAACTTTTCCTTCAACTCCTTTGATAACATTGCACTCATAACTTTTCTTCTCAAGTGGAGAGGAGCATTAAATAATGCTTTTCTTTGTTTTCTTGGTTGTTTTGACTTTGTAAAAGCCATAATTTTCACCTTAATTATTTATTATTTTTTAAATTTAGATAATTATCTTGGCAATTCTTGCAATACCTGGCCATCTTTCAGCTGCTTCTTTAGCTACCGGCCCCTTAATATCTGAACCCTTTGGGTTTCCATCTGGTGTTACGATAACAACTGCATTGTCTGCAAACTTAACTCTTGTCCCATCTGGTCTTCTAATTTCTTTTCTCTGTCTAATAACAACTGCTGGCAAAACCTGTTTTCTCATTTCAGGAGTTCCTTTTTTAACTGTAACTATTACCATATCTCCTACTCTTGCTGTTGGTAACCTTCTTGCAACCCCTTTGTAGTTTTTCACAGCTATAATTTCAACTTCCTTAGCTCCGGTGTTGTCAGCACAAATGCATCTTGCTCCAACAGGTAAAGCCCTAACAGGTTTTGAGCCAATTGCTTTCATAGTTTTTCACCTTTTTTTTAGATTTTATTCTTCTCCTTTAATTTCATCAACTCTTCCTAATTTCTCAACTACAACGAATGCCTTTGTTTTACTTATTGGTCTGCACTCCATAACTCTTACAATATCTCCAACCTTTGCGTTTATGCATGGTGGGTTGTGAGCTGCTAATTTTGATGTTCTTCTTTCATATCTCTCATACTTCTTGATGTATTTTATAATCTCTCTCTTAATTATGACTGTTTTATGTGGCTTATCACTAACTACAACTCCAACAAAGCTCTGCCCTCTTACTGGAAGAGTTCCGTGGAATGGACAGTTTTTATCGTCACATTCTACTTCTGGAGCTTTAACTGGAATTCCAATATTTCTTGCTGCCATGTTTTTACCTCCTAATTTAGGTTTTTAGTTTTTGTTATCAATAACACATAGGGTTATAGATAGTTAAGGCTAAAATATTGTTTATAGAGAAGGTGGCTACTAAATGAATAAAAACCCATATATTACTTTAACGGTTGGGGCAAAAATAAGTGCTTTTCAAAACTTAATACACTTACAGCTAATATGGATAGAGTGTCTTTATTTTTCTCTTTAATCTCTCTTCTGGCCTTCCTATTAACAATCTCCCATCAACCTTTACTTTACATCCCTTTAATTGAAAAACAAACACTGCAACATCCTTTGGGATTCTCACTTCTTTCCCATCCTCTTTTTCTATCACTAATGTATTTCTTGTTTCATCCACTACTCTCCCTTTAATCCCTACCATCGCTTTGTTCTTTGCTTCGACAATCTCTACTCTAAGCCCTATAAGTTCATGCCTCAATATGTTGTGAGGAGTTATCATGATGCCCCAACCGTTTTACGGGGACGGGGTGTGCCCTTTTCGGGCATCCGCGTCCCCTTTTATTAGTTTTTAAAATAATTTAATAGATATCAAATTTACCTAATTTCAATTGAATCTCTTGAGAAACCCATTTTAACGAGTTCTTCAGCAACCTTTTTTCTATGGTCTCCCTGGAGTTCAATAGTATCTCCTTTAACGGTCCCTCCACAGGCACAAATATCTTTTAATTTTTTAGCAAGCTCTTTTAAGTCAATAACGCTTGTATCAAAACCTTCAATTATAGTCATTAATTTACCAAATCTTCTTTTTGTAACGTATATTTTTATTTTTTGTTCTTCTTTAGCTATTTCTTCACAAACACATAGTTCTTTTGGTAATCCACATCTTGGACAAATTTCTGGCATCACTGCACCTCTGTATTTTATATGCCATCTGAGTAAGTAACTAAGTATAAGTAAATAATATTAGGATAAGGTATTTAAATTTTTGCCTTAGATTTTAATTTGATTTTTGTTATTATTGTGATGCCATTCTCCTCTTTTCATTCATTATTGTTAATATTCTCGCTATTGTCCTTCTGATTTCTCTCATTCTACCTGGATTTGAAGGAGCTCCAGCAACAGCTTTGCTTGCTCTTTCTTTTAACAATTCTCTTTTTAATTCTACGAGTTTTTCTTTTAATTCTTCCATTGTCATGCCTCTTAACTCATCTGCTCTTAATATAGCCATGTTTTCTCACCTTACTGCTCTTCTTCAACCACGTGTTTAACTTCTGTATCTTTAATTATAATTTCATCTGGTAATAAGACATCTGGTCTCATGATTTTTACTGTAACTCCAATAATTCCTGGCTTTGTTTTTGCTATTGCTCTTCCCTTATCAACAAGCTCTTCAGCTGGCTCTCCACAATGTTTCATGTATCCAGCCATGAACTTCTCTGTTCTTGCTCTCTCTCCAGTTAATTTACCTGAAATAATAACTATAACTCCCTTAGCTCCGGCATTCATAACTCTTCTTACTGCAGTGTGCCCAACTCTTCTGAAGTGCAATCCTCTCTCTAATGACTGAGCTACTTTTTGAGCAACAACTTGAGCATCTAAGTCTGGGTTTTCTACTGGTTTAACATCGATTTGTGGTTTTTCAACACCAAACTCTTTAGCTAATTTCTCTGTTAATTCTCTAATTCTACTTCCTCTCCTACCAATAACAAAACCTGGTTTTTCAGCATATATAATGATTTTTGTTCCTATAGGGGTTTTTCTTATATCGCAGTGGCTGTATCCTGCTCTGCTTAACTCCTTCTTGAAGTACTCATCAATTAACAATCTCTTAACATTTTCTTTAACAAATGTTCTTTCTATCATGGACTTCCACCTTTATATCTCATTTTTTAGTGGTATTCTTCTAAGATAACTTGTATATGAACTGTTTCTTGGAACTTAGGTGTAGCTCTACCAAATGCTCTTGGCATGTATCTTTTGATTGTTATTCCTTTGTTTGTTGAGATATGTTTTATTCTTAACTTTTCAGTGTTTAAACCTTTGTATTCAGCATTTGCTTTTGCATGCTGTAATATTTTTAAGATTGCTTTAGCTGCTTTAACTGGGTATCTACCAGCATGCCAGCCAAGCTTACCTTTTCTGTGCCCTACTTTCTTGCAGTGTCTTCTAAATAGAACTGGTCTTCTCATTGCAATAACATCCTCTAAGAACTTTATTGCTTCATCCAACTTCATTCCATTTATTGATTTGCAGATTTCTCTCGCATGTTTTCTTGATATTGGAATGTTTCTTCCCATAGCCCTTGCTGTTTTTTCAGGATTGACTTGTATCTTATATTTTAATTTAGCCATCATTATCACCCTTAAGCTTAAAATGGTTTAACTGTAGAAGTTTATATACTTTTATTATTGTTCAACTCATAACAACCCAGAATGCCACATATATTGTTTCATAGATATAGCCAGCTTTTCAACATCAAATTGTAGAGCATTCTGGGAGTTTCTATTTTTTATTTAAATGTTATCATATTTATTTGCAGTCTGTTTATGCAATTTAAACTATGAATTTATCATCAGCGACGGTTGAGATTTTAGAATGTAAGAATATAAAATTTTTAAAGTGTTATATATAATTTACGAATAAATAGGTAGCAACAAAACAAAAATAATTTTCAGCCCAATATTCAAAAAAAGTATTAAAATTTATGCCAATGAAACTTCTACTGTCTCAACGCTCTCAACCTCGTCAATTTCAGCCAAAGCATTTTCTATTGGCTCTGTTCCTCCCTCTCTTTCTTCCATTTCAATAACTGTATATATAGCGTATAAACCAAAAGCTAATGGCTCATCAAATAATCCTCTTATAGCAACATCTTGCTTTTCTAATACTTCTTTAATCTTCTCTTTTAATTTCTCCTTATCAACTTCTGGGCTTGTAGGCATAATTTTTATTTTTGCTAATACAGCTGCCATTTTTTCCCTCCAAAGTTTTTAGTATAATAGGTTATGGCCCTTCAAATCTACATCCATAGGGTTAACACCCTATTGGCACAGGACTTTCACGGTTTTGGATTATTTAAGGAATTTAGATGCCAAAGGCATCAATATTCAATTAAAAAAATTATTCCTGTGAAAGTCCTGTGGGTATACCCAGGATGCATTGATTAGCTAAAGCTAATCAATGCCTCTCCTAAATTATTGATTACGCCAACTACTTTATGGCCCTTCAAACCCACATTTTGGACATTTGTATGGGTTATTCAACTTTCTGCATCTTTCACATCTTACAATCTCTACTTCTCCACAGTTTGGACATGGGAATTTTGTTGATTTTTCCCTTGGAGCTATCTCAGCATTACAGCTTATGCAAACGTATTTCATCTCTCCCACCTGACAAATTTTTATAATTTTTTATTTTTTTATTTTTATGGAACTTTTAAGAAAGTTTGTGTATTTTACTATTCTACTCCAATAACTCTCGTATATATGTTGTGTTTTCCCTCTAAAATATCTATAACTCGCTCTGGATATTTGCCATTAACAATGTAAGCGTTCATTTTAAATTGTTTTAAAAGAATTGGAAAGGTCTCATCTACAGAGGTTAAACCTTTAATGTCATTTGCATTAATGATATTTAATAGTTTCCCTCCTGGGAATTTGTCATATATGCCATCAACATCAGTTGCTATTATAACTTCCCTAACATCTAATAACTTTCCTATATATAAACTTAATGAATCTGATGTTATAGCCCAAGAATGCTCGGCAATATCTGTTGATAGTAAAATTTTTGAAGGTAATAATATAGCTATCTTTTCTTTTTCTATTTCTCTTTTTAAATCAAATAATGTATCATAAGCTTTTATATTTCCAATTTCAGCATAAACCTCTCCAATCAAATCCATACATTTTATAGCAAGTTTGTGAGATAGTGAGTTTGAAATGTTTAGAGTTTTATCTATCTTTCTAACGACATTTGCAAACTCTCCTCCACCTGGAATAATAACTATCTTTTTATTATTCTCTTTTGCATAGTTTTTCAAAGCTTTTAATAATGGTTTTGCATCATAAGTTAGTGAGCCACCGATTTTTATTAGATGCATGTTCTCACTATCTCAAAATTTCATAAAACACTTCAGCCATCTTAACCAAATCCTCTATCTCAATATGCTCATTTGGTTGGTGAGCAGTTTCCTCACCAATCCCCCAAACTGCTACACTATAACCTTTATATCTCAAAAATGCTGCAACAGTTCCTCCTCCCATTCCACAAAGCTTAGCATCCCTATTTAAAACCTTTTTTATAGCTTTTTTTAGCTCTTTAATAATTTCTGCATCTTCATCTGTGTAATTTGGATTCTCTGCCTTCAATATCTCATAAGTTATCTCTGCTTCAATTAAACTATCATAGTGCTTAATATACTTTTTAAAGTCAAAGTTTCTGATAAACTCATCTATAAACTTTAAAACATCTTTTATTTTGTAAGTTGGCAAAATTCTGCAGTCAAAGACAACCTCAACATGTCCAGGGATTGTATTTGGATTCTCAACTTTATTTTTCAATATTGTTGGCTCAAAGGTTGAGTATTCTGGCAGGAATATTGGGTTAACCTCATCAAATTTTTCATATAAGCTGTTATATAGCTCATAGGCAAAGTTAAATGCAACTATATCGGCATTTAGCCCATTCTCTGGTGTGCTACCATGACATTGTTTTCCTTTAATGTTAAATTTTATCCACAAAATTCCCTTCTCTCCAATCTCTATAAACTCTCCAGTTGGTGTGCCAAAGTCAGGTACTATGATTAAATCATCCTTTTTAAATATCTCATCTTCAAAGTTATCCAATAGATATTTTAAGCCATATTCACTTCCATCTTCTTCATCAGAGACAAAAATTAATGATAAGTTGTATTTTGGCTCAATATTATTTTCAAAAATCATCTTTAACAACAGTAAAGAAGAAACAATCCCTTTATGATTGTCTTCTGCCCCTCTTCCATAGATTTTTCCATCTTTAACTACTGGCTCATAGGGGTTGGTTTCCCATAAACTAATATCCCCTTCTGGAACTGTGTCTAAGTGGGAGATGATATGTAACGTTTTATCTTTACCAAAATCTATTCTAAATACAATATTTGGTCTCTCAATACCACATTTATCTATAACGTTGTATTCTTTTAAGCTATAGTTCTTTATTTTATACTTTTCAACGTATTCCATTAATTTGCTTTTAACATACTCTGCCTTTTCTTTCTCCCCTTTTCCTCCAAAAGAAGGATTGACTGAATTGATTTTTATTAAATCACTTTCTAAATTTATAGCTTCTTCTCTTAACATGATTATCATCTCTTATATTTTATGCAGTTTGATAGAATTTGTAAAAATGCTTCTTTATCTTCATCACAGAGGTTTAGCTCATTCAACATCCTAATTATCTTATGTATTATTTGATAGTACCCCCTATAAATTTTAAAAATTTTTAATGAATCTTTAGTTAACTCATATACCTTTTTTTCTTTTCCAATTTTTGTTTTTTCTTTAGATTTTAATCTTAGACATCCAATTTTTTCAAGTTCTTTAATTATATCACTTATCGTCTGTTCTCCAACGTAATGTTTTTCAGATAACTCACTATATTTCATTTTTTGATTAATTTTTCTGGTTATATTATAGATAGTAATTTCTTCCCCCTTAATTCCAAGATTTATAACCTCTTCCATTAATTCTAATTTATTATGCAACTTTTTTGGCATAATTTCATCCAAAATTTTAGGTGTGCATATAATAGATAATATTAAAAGCATTATTCAAAAACACTTGAGATTTTTGTTGAATATTCCTATATATAACCCAAAGTGATTGTATACTAATTGTAAAATTTGCTGGGGGTGAAGCCCATGGTAGCTCCAAGAAAACCAAAAAACCCAAAGAACTAATTTAGCCCTTTAAACCTTTTTTCTTCCTTCAAATTATTTCAATTATTTCTTCCCTTTTTTACCTTTAAAATATTGTGAGATATACAGCTAAAGCAGTTAAGTGCATTAGATATATTACTCCCCCAACTAATAAAAATCTTATGATACCCACTTTTTTATCAGACAACCTTAACGTTATTAAATTTGCGAATGAAGCAATTAAAGTTCCATTTCCACCAACATTAACTCCATAGGCAATAGGAAGCCATTCATTGTATATATTTGAGAGCAATACAGTAGCTGGCACATTTGAGATTATTTGAGATAGCAAAGATGAATAAATCATCAACATAATTTCATTACATTTTATTGAAAACATATTAATAATTCCAATCCTCTTTAATCCCTCAATATCAACAAAGAGGAAGATAAAAGTTAATAAAAATAAGTAATCCACTTTAGCTCTTTTATAAATCATAACTGCTAATATTAAAGGCAATATGTATAAAAAAAACTCCAAAAATCCAAAAACACACAACAAAACCAAGATAAAAATGGCAGTATAGATAATCCACTCTTTTTTAAACTCGATATCAATATCTACCTTAGCATCATACCTTTTAAATTCTAAAAATGGCAAAATAACTAATATCCCAAAAACTTCAAATGGAAGCATGTTGATTATAAATTCCAAAGCTCCAATATTGTAGAAATGATACAAAAAGAGGTTTTGAGGATTACCTATTGGTGTTAAAGCACTTCCAATATTTGCAGATATACCCTCAAAAATAATAAGCTTTTCCAAATCTTCTAAAGGCATGTTTGTGTATTGGTTAATTATCAGTGTTAGCGGAATGATAACAAATAGAGAGACATCATTTGTTATTAGAGGAGATAAAAACAGAGTTAAAAATATTAAAGCAATAAAAATCCTCTTTGATTTCTTTAAGATTTTTAATGAGATGTAATCTAAAAACTTCGTATCTTTCATAACATTTACAATAACCATTAAATAGAATAGGGAGAAAATTGTTTTCCATTCGACAATATGAAGTAACTCTATTGGCTTTATAATGCCAAATAGCAAAAGCAACATCCCAATACAAATAAACATTAAGAATATAAATGTATCAATTCTCATACTTTCCCTCTATGGTGATTAATTATGAAATGCTCCCAATGCAATAAAAAGCTTTGCTATGCTGGAAAAAACTGCAGAAAGGACATAACAGAAAAAATAATAGAAGAATATAAGAAAGAAGACAACTTAAAGATTGCTAAGGTCTCTGCCTATATTGAAGCAACCTACTATATGAAAAAAACGAGATTGGAGGAGATAATAGAGTTCTGCAAACTCATGGATTATAAAAAAATTGGCATAGCCTTTTGCATAGGATTAGAGAATGAAGCTAAGATATTGGATAAAATCTTATCTAAGCATTTTGATGTTTATTCTGTGTGCTGCAAGGTTTGCGGAATTGATAAGGATGTTTTTGAGCTAAATAAAATTAATAATAACGAAAAAGAGGCTATGTGTAATCCAATAGGGCAAGCGGAAATTTTAAATGAGATTGGAACTGATTTAAATATTATTGTTGGATTGTGTATTGGGCATGACATTTTATTTCAAAAGTATTCAAAAGCTCCAACAACTACGTTTATTGTTAAGGATAGGGTTTTATCCCACAACACAGCTGGGGCTATTTATACTAAATACTATCTTAAAAAACTGTTAGAGGGGGAATAATGACAAACGACTTAAGACCAATAATATGGGATGATGATAAGAAAGAGTTAATTTTAATAGACCAAAGAAAGCTTCCAAATAAATTAGAGTATTTTATCTGCAAAACCTATGAAGATGTTGCCTATGCAATAAAAGACATGGTTGTTAGAGGGGCTCCAGCTATTGGTGTCTCTGCAGCTTACGGCTTAGCCTTAGCTGAAATTAGAGGAGATGACATCTATAAAGCTTATGAAGTTTTAAAAAATACAAGACCTACTGCAGTCAATCTATTCTGGGCTTTAGATAGATGTTTAACTGCTTATAAAGGAGGGAAATCAATCTTGGATGAGGCCAAAAAAATCCATGAGGAAGATATAGAGACATGCAGAAAGATTGGGATGATTGGAGAGAAGCTTATAGATGATGGAGATACAATATTAACTCACTGCAATGCTGGGGCTTTGGCAACCTCTGCCTATGGAACTGCTTTGAGTGTTATTAGATTTGCCTTCTACAACGGCAAAAAGATTAAAGTTATAGCAGATGAGACAAGACCAAGGTTGCAAGGGGCTAAATTAACAGCCTTTGAGCTTAGCTATGAAGGTATTCCAGTTAAGGTTATAACAGACAACACTGCTGGATTTTTAATGCAGAAGGGAGAGATAGATAAGATTATAGTTGGAGCAGATAGAATATTAGCAGATGGGACAGTCTATAACAAGATTGGAACTTACAGCTTGGCAGTTTTAGCTAAATATCATGGAATTCCATTTTATGTTGCAGCTCCTCTATCAACGTTTGATTTAAAAAGTAGGGAGGAGGATGTTATTATAGAGGAGAGGAGTGAGGATGAGGTAGCTTATATAAATGGAGTTAGGATAGTGCCTGAAGGAGTTGGCTGTTATAACTATGCCTTTGACAAAACTCCTCCAGATTTGATAACTGCCATTATAACTGAAAAGGGCATTGTAAAGCCAAATAAAGATGATATATTAAAGCTTTTTAGGTAGAGATTATGGGATGCATTGATAAGCTAAACTATGAGATTTTATATAAAGGAGGTTATAAAGAGTGTGCAGAGTATATAAGGAAAAATTTTAAAAATATCAAAGAAATGGAGGCTGGATATGAGATATTTGAGGGAATCTTTTTGATTGGAATCCCTCCAATACCAGTTGCCTATGAGGACAACTATGTAATCTTCCCATACACAAAACCATGCTATGGAACGTTTGTTCTGAGAGTAAATCTTGACGAGATAAATAAAGAGAAGAAAGAGGAGAAGAAAGATAAAGACAAAAGTAAAAAAGGCCTATTATCAAGATTAAAATTCTGGTGAAATGATGAATGTCTTAGTTATAGTTGGATGTCCAGAACCTCCTGCCTTAATTCCCTCTGTCTTATATCTAATAAATCAGCTAAAGAAAAGAGGATTTGGTGTAGTTATAGCCGCAAATCCAGCCGCATTAAAGCTGTTAGAGGTTGCTGATGATGACAAATATTATTTAAAAGGTGTTGGGGCTGTTGATATAGATGAGGGGCTTAGAGGCATTGAAGGCATTGATAAAATAATTGCCTTTGTCCATAACGACGGAGGAGTTAGCTATACTGCAACCTATAAGGCTAAGTATGGTAAAGACACTTATGCAATTGTCTTTGGAAGGCAGATAAATAATGATTACGTTGAGACATTGAAAAATAGTGGCATAGAGGTTTATACTGCAAGAGCATTTCACAACCCAATACCTATTGTAAATAGGATAAAACAGATTTTAAATATTATTTAAACTCTTTTTTATTTCAATCCGAATATAAGTTTTATTACCTCAATAGCATTTTGATTGTTAAAATTATAGCAAATATGACAATAATTATCAATATTTTTATTTGGTTAATTTTATTATCAATGTATCTTAATATTTCCTCTTTCATTGCCTTCATTTCTTCTCTAACTAACTCAATTTCATTTTTAAGTTCTGTTTTGGTTAATAAGATATCCTCTTTTGTAGCTAATTCATTTTTTAATTCATCTTTTAGCTCATTTTTTATAATAATTTTACTCTCTTCGAATCTTTTATCAATTCTTTGTTCATTCTCTTTTATAAACTCTTCAATTGCTTTAGATATAATCTCTGCCTTTTCCTTATCTTGCACATACTTATAAACTAACTCATACAACTTAGCATAGGCAATAGCCATAATTCCCCCAAATTTTAAATATCTTCCTATACCTTTAAATATTTTAAGCCCTTTTAACAACTTCCAAAAACTCATCTACTTTTTTAAAGTCTTTCTTTCCACCATAAGCCTCTAATGAAGATGACACGTCAATAGCATAAGGTTTAACCGTTTTTATTGCCTCTAAGACATTATCTCTATTCAAGCCACCAGCTAAGATTAATGGCTTTTTTAGAGATTCTCTCAACTTCTTAGATACCGCCCAATCATGAGTTTTTCCTTCAAATTTTATGTTCTCTATCTTTGTATCAACTAAGATTGCATCTGCATACTTTTCATACTCTTTTGCAGTATTCAATAAAGTTTTAAAATCAATTTCCTCATCTTTAGGTATATGGATGACTTTAATTATATCAGCGTTTAGATTTCCATTATTTTTTAAATCTCTTAATTCTTTAACAAATTCTAAGCTCTCAAATCCATGTAGTTGTATAGCATTTGGTTTTAAGGCATTATAAACTTCTAAAACCTCCTTTATACTGTTTGGCATCAATACAGCAACTAATGATGTGAAAGGAGCAACGTGGCTTTTTAATTCAGTGGCTTTATCCAAAGAAATTTTTCTTGGAGTTTTTACGGGAACGTCTACTATAACTCCAACTGCATGGACTCTTTTTGATATATATGCCATATCTTCCTCGTTAGTTATTCCACAGATTTTTATCTTAACCAATTTTTTCACCTACGCTATTTTATTAACATTATCTTCTTTTTTTTCACATTAGGTTTGCTATCTTTTTTATCACCCTTACTTTGGTCTATTTTTCGTGTTTCTTTAGATTTGTCGCTACTTTCTTCACTAGTAACCTCGTCAATAATCTGAAGTAGATAATTTACAAGCTCTTTTAAAGTGGAAATAATCTCTGGAGCAATTTTTATTAAATCTTCCTGTGTTATTACCCCAATAATTTTTCCTTCATCTACAATAAACAATTCGTTGGTTTTATATTTATTCATGATTTTCAAAGCTTCGTCAATTGTTGTATTTGGTGGAATAGTAACTAACTTACCTGAAGAGATATCCTCCACCTTAACTTTGTCTGGAGACAGCTTTTTAATCAGTACTCTTTTTATTATGTCTTTATCTGTAGCCACTCCAATACTCTCATGATTTGGTCTTTCACATACTACAAGAACGCAAGGAACATCTTGTTCAACCATCAGTTTTGCAACATCATATACTGAAACATCTCCACTAACCACTATTGGTTTTTTCATTATAAGTAAGACTGGAATCTCCCCCACCATTGTAATTCCCCAATTTATGTTAGATTTTTAAAAATTTTAAAACACTTTCTTAGATTCTAACTCTTTAATCATTTTAATCTCTTGATGTATTTATACCTTAGTATATAATAGAGTTACTGAAAATCAACATTTCAGTAAATTTTTATTACATACTTCTTTAAATATTTTTATATATTTGACATTACTAGTTAGTTATAACCGAAAACTTTATATATAAGTTACGCATACTTTAATTTCGCTTGTGGTTGAGGGCTCGTGGTCTAGATGGCTATGATGCCGCCCTGACACGGCGGTGGTCGGGAGTTCGAATCTCCCCGAGCCCACCATATATTCTAGACTATCCTAATTCTAATTATGTTGATGAAACTTTTTCTAAAAGTTTCGTTTGTATCTCCTGAGCCCACCATATATTTTATTTTTGGAAAGATTAATCTATTATTTTGAATATTCAACTTTAATATAATTTAAAATATTTTAAAAAAGTATAAAATTATAACTAATCCACGATATCTACATGAACATAAGCTCTCTCAACGTTATCCAAACTTTCTAATCTATTTTTAACTGCAACTTCAATATCGTGCATCTCTTTTGCTGAAATATTTGATGGAACCTCCACATGTAGTTCAACATGGATTCTTGGCCCTACATAGTGAGCTTTTATGTCATGCACTCCAATAACTTTATCCACAGTCAATGCCTCTTTTTTAACGAGTTCAAAGAATTTTTTTGGTGGGGACCTTCCTGTTAAATAATCAATGTTTGTTAAACATATATCAAAAGCTACTTTTGCTATCATCAAAGCCACTATTATCCCAGCTATGGCATCCCCATAATAAATGCCGAATTTTTGCAACAACAACCCAACTAAAACTACAACACTACTTAGGGCATCACTCCTATGATGGTAAGCATCTGCAATTAAAACTTGGCTATTTAATTTTTTTCCAATAAATAAAGAATATCTTGTCATCAACTCTTTAACAACTATTGATAAAATAGCCACTGCTACCATTATAATATTCACTTCAATTACTTCTCCAGATATAATTCTCTCTACTGCATATTTGCCTATCTCATAAGCTGTAAAAAATAAAGCTAATCCTATAAAAAAAGAAAAAAGACATTCAAATCTCGAATGTCCGTATGGATGAGATTCATCTGGTGGTTTTGATGCAATTTTTACACCAATTATTCCAATAATACTTGTTATAACATCAGATAAAGAGTGAATTCCATCAGAAATTAGGGATATACTTGAATAAACATACCCTATAACAATTTTTATTAATCCTAATAATATATTTCCTACAATGCTCACAATTAATGGCTTTTCTACTTCTCTCATAATCAGCCCCTAAATCTCAATGATTTTACCTACATGCCCATAAACAAAGTTATTTAATTGAGACAGTTTTGTTAAAGCCTTAAATCCAGTGCAATGCATAGGCATAAACCAAAAATCTTGGGATTTGAAATAATCAACAACCCTATTTAAATAGTTATCTGAAACCCCTACTAAGTGAAAACCTCCTAAAACTCCTTTAATTGTGCTTAACTTTTTCCCATATTCAACTACATTTATAATTCCACTGTGGGAGCAACCAGTTATCAAAATCCCCTTGGCTATTAAGAACATGTCATCATTTACCTCATCTTTCATTCTCTTTCCATCTTTAATACATTGAAACTCTTCCATTTCATATTTATGCTCCCTCGGAACATATCCAGAGACAATAGTATCTTTATCTATCTTATATGGCTTTTCAATAATCTCTAAATCAGCTTTTTTTAACAGATATTCCTTTATTTCTTTGTCAATTCCTATATATCTACTGCCAGCATATTTATCTAAGAATGCATCTTTATGAGCTATAACCTTCCCGTTGATTAAATCATTCTCTATAACATATTTTAATCCATCACAATGGTCGTAATGCCCATGAGATAAGACAATATAATCAAATCCCTCCCTTTCATCAAATAATTTTAAGTTTTCTCTCAAAGTTATTGGATTTTGACCAGCATCAAATAAAATTCTTTTATTATTTATTTCTATTAAAGCTGAAAACCCATGCTGAGCAAAAAATTTTTTATATGCAGTGTTATCAACCAATATTTTAATCATGATGCCACCACTCTTATTCGATTTTATAGTTTTGTTGATATAATGCATAATTGTTAATATTACTATTTTCCCGCATTTGGGGATAAATACTTTATGGTTTTTTGGTGAAATTATGAATTTCAACATTAAAGAAATCAAAGAAAAAATCAATGAATGGAGAAATAGAGAGTGGAGATGGAAAGGAAAAGGAAAAATTGAAATCAAATTTATTTGTTTAATTGAAAGGGCTGAGAGTTTTAAGGAATTGGTTGATAACTTAGAAATAATTATCTCTGAGTATGAAAAGATAAAACAACTTATTGAGGATGAAGATATAAATGAAATTGCTAAATTAAATCTATTCTGTGGAAATAATGTTTATGAAGAGATGTTAAAGGATATTCTAAGCTCAAATAAATTTATATCCTTAACTATAAGTTTTGATGAAAATCTGGCTTACGTTAAGTATATGGAAAGGGGAAAAGAGGAGGTTGTATATTTGGACGGAAAATCTGCCTATAAAGCTCTGCAAATATTAAAAAATAGATATGAGGATATTCTAAAAAAGCAAATATCAATAATAGAGAACGCTATTCCTTTAACCATCCCATCTCAATAATCTTATTATAAACTTTATCACTTAACCACTCTTCACTTATGTATTTATCATAAACAGGTAGTCTCATCTTTAACTTTAACCCTAACTCTTCAGTCCATTCTCTCAACTCTCTTATCTCTGGCCACTCTGCCTCTGGATTAACGTAATCCTTTGTTAATGGAGAAACTCCTCCCCAATCATCAACCCCTGCCAACAAAAACAACTGCCCTGTCTCTCTATTTAAATTTGGTGGAATTTGGATTGAAATATCTTCTAAAATCAACTTTGCTAAAATAATAACCTTTAACATCTTTATTGGTGATGGTTCCTTATAATTTTCCATTGGAATGCCTTTCTTAGCCCTAAAGTTTTGGATTATAACTTCTTGAATATGCTTATACTTTTCATGAATTTCCTTTATTTTAAATAGTGAATCAACAATTTCTTCATTAGTTTCCCCAATACCAATTAGCAAACCAGTTGTGAATGGAATCTTTAACTTCCCAGCATTTTCAATCATCTCTATCCTTAATTTTGGATGTTTTCCTGGGCTATATTTATGGGCTATTGTATTCATTAACCTCTCTGAAGCATTTTCCAACATCAAACCCATAGATGCATTAACCTCTTTAAGCATCTTTAACTCATCATAATTTAAGATACCACAATTTGTGTGAGGTAAAAGAGAGGTGTTATTTAAAGCCCATTCCTCTAAATCGTAAAGATATTCCAATATGCTATCATAACCCATAGATTTTAATTGCTCTTTAATCTCTTTATTTTCATCTACATGTTCCCCAAATGTAAATAACGCCTCTCTACAACCTAACTTATCCCCTTTTAATAAAATTTCTTTAACTTCATTTGGTTTCATTAGACTTGGTTTATCTTCTCTAAAAATACAATATCCGCACTTATTTCTACACCACTTTGATAATGGTATAAAGACATTTTTTGAGTAAGTTATATATTCTCTCTTAAATGTATTGTTAATTTGAGCTAATTTATCTAATATATCTTTAGAAGATGTTGAGTTAAGGAAATTAATTGCCTCTTCTCTGCTTATCATCCTATCCACCTTTAATATTTGAAAAACTTAGAATAATTATGGGACTTTTGCAGGAATAAACCCTTATAAGGAAAAAATGATGCCTTTAGGCATCTAAATACCTTATTAAATAATATAAACTGCGAAAGTCCCATACTAAAAATTTTATTAGCAATCAACAGATATATATACTGATAGAGTATATAAAATAAATATTAAATATCACAAACCCATAGACACAAAAATCTAAGGTTTATCAAAACACTCAATTTTGAGATTTTGATAGGATAATAAAACTATTAGCATCAGCAAAACACAAACTAAAAAAGTAAAAAGGTGATATGATGGTAGAACAGCAACAAGAACAACAAATTAGAGTAAGAATTCCAAAAAAAGAAGAGAATGAGATTTTAGGTATTATAGAGCAAATGTTAGGGGCAAGTAGAGTTAGAGTCAGATGCTTAGATGGAAAAACAAGATTAGGAAGAATTCCTGGTAGATTAAAGAATAGAATTTGGGTTAGAGAAGGAGATATAGTTATTGTAAAACCATGGGAAGTCCAAGGAGATCAAAAGTGTGATATTATTTGGAGATACACAAAAACACAGGTTGAATGGCTTAAAAGAAAAGGTTACTTAGATGAGTTGCTATAAAGGTGATGGCTATAGCTAAAAACATTGATGAAGAGCTCTATGAATTAAATAAACTATTAACTGAGAAGGAAGAATTCCAATTGGATAGAGAATATCAAAAAGAAATTTTAGAGAAAGAAAGGAAGTTTTTAGAGGATTTAAAGACAGCCAATGAAGTTTTTGATAAAAGAACCTTAATGACTTTATTTAGTTTATTAGCTGGGAAGCATTTAACTGAATATATAGGGATAGTTAATTCTGGAAAAGAGGCAGTGGTATTTAAAGCAAGGAAGGGGAAGTTTTACAGAGCTGTTAAAGTTTACAGAGTTGCTACATGCGATTTTAAAACTATGAGTAAATATATCCAAGGAGACCCAAGATTCCACTTAAGAAAGAGTAGTAGAAGGCAGATAATCCATGCATGGGTTGAGAAGGAATTTAGAAATTTAAGGAGAGCTTCTGAGATTATAAATGCACCAAAGGCAAGGTTGAGAAGAGAGAACGTCTTAGTTATGGATTTTGTTGGTTATAGAGGAATTCCAGCTCCAAAACTTAAAGATATGCAGGATTTAGATTGGGAGAGATATTTTAAAATCATAAAAGAGAGTATGAAAAAGCTCTATGAAGAAGGAGAGTTAGTTCATGGAGATTTGAGTGAATACAACATATTGGTTAAAGATGATGAGCCAGTATTTATTGATTTCTCGCAGAGTGTTATTACCCAACATCCATTAGCTCATCCTTTACTTATTAGAGATTGTATAAATATATGCAATTTCTTTAGAAGGAAGAGAGTTGACTGTAACTATAAGGATTTATACAAATATATAACTGGAAAAGAGATAAACCCAATTGATGAGGCAATGATTAAGCAATTATAAATTTATTTTTATTTTATTTGGTGATAAAAATGGTTTTTGGAAATATTGGACAAGATAAAAATATAGAAATTTTAAAGATTCCAAGAGAAAGAGTAGGAGTTTTAATAGGAAAAAAAGGAAATGTTAAAAAAACTATTGAAAAAGAGTTAGGAGTTAAGTTAGAGATTGATGCTGATGGAACTGTAACCATTTATGGGACTGACAAGCAGAAAGACCCATTGGCTGTTTGGAAGGCAAAGGATATAGTTAGGGCTATTGGTAGAGGATTTAATCCAGAAATTGCATTAAAATTGGTTAGTGATGAGTATGTTTTGGAGGTTATAGATATTGAGGACTATGCAAGCTCTGAAAACAGCATAAGGAGATTAAAAGGGAGAGTTATTGGTAAGGAAGGAAAATCAAGAAGATACATAGAGAGCTTAACTGGGGCTAATGTCTCTGTCTATGGAAACACTGTTGCAATAGTTGGAGAGCATGAGCCGGTTCAGATAGCTAAAGAGGCTGTTGAAATGCTCTTAAGAGGAGCCTCACATGCAAAAACATATAAATTCTTAGAAAGAGAGAGACAGAAGATTAAAAGGGCAAGATTTGAACTTTGGAAGAAGAAGAGTGATGTTGATGAGTTGTATGAGAAGATGAATCCAAACTATGATGATGACGTTGAATTTGAAGAAGATGAAGAATAATACATCGGTGATGAACATGCATTTAGTGGGAGTTTTAGACATTGCCAAAGACATATTAAAGGCAAATAAAAGATTGGCAGATAAGAATAGAAAGCTGTTAAATAAACATGGTGTTGTTGCCTTTGACTTCATGGGAGCTATAGGGAGTGGGAAAACTCTATTAATTGAAAAATTAATTGACAATTTAAAGGATAAGTATAAAATAGGCTGCATTGCAGGAGATGTTATTGCAAAGTTTGATGCTGAAAGAATGGAGAAGCATGGAGCTAAAGTTGTTCCTTTAAATACTGGTAAGGAATGCCACTTAGATGCTCATTTAGTAGGGCATGCTTTGGAGGATTTAAATTTGAAGGAGATTGATTTATTATTTATAGAGAATGTTGGTAATTTAATCTGCCCTGCTGACTTTGATTTAGGAACTCATAAAAGGATTGTTGTTGTATCAACAACCGAAGGAGATGATACAATAGAAAAACACCCTGGAATTATGAAGACGGCTGATTTGATAATAATAAATAAGATTGATTTGGCAGAGGCAGTTGGAGCAGATGTTAAAAAAATGGAAAACGATGCCAAAAGAATAAACCCAGAGGCAGAAGTTGTTTTATTAAGTTTAAAGACAATGGAAGGATTTGATAAGGTTTTGGAATTTATTGAAAAGAGTGTTAAAGAGGTTAAAGAAGCATAATCAATCCCATTGTTCCCAATATAGCACTTAGCATAATCCTCAAATGCTTTGAAGAAATCTTTTGATTAATCTTTATACCCAATTTTGAAGAGTAGATTATAGGAATAGCCATAATTAAAGCTATTGGGATTGAAACATAGCCAATATTGTAGATGTAGCTATTTGTATTGGCTGTTAAATAGGAGATAAGTCCACCAATTGAGGTTAGAGGGATAACTCCAACAGAGATTGCCACAGACCTTTTTACTGGATACTTTGCAAATGTTAATATTGGGATTATAACTATTCCTCCTCCAATGCCAAATAAACCAGATAAAAACCCAGCAACGACTCCACAAAATATAAAATGGGCTAAATTATCTTCTCTATCAGAGATTTTATCAATGTGGTGTGATTTAGCCATATAAATCGCATTTGATATTAAAAAGATTCCAAAGAGCTTTTTTAACATGGCTGAATCAATAAAATTAACCACCAAAAACCCACTGATATAAGAAAAAACTAAGCTAATAACACCAATAATTATTGATGCCTTCCAGTTTATGTTTTTAATTTTTGCATGTCTGAATATTGATACTATTGAGTTTATAAATACAACTAATAACGATGTCCCTACTGCAAATTTAACACCATCTGGAATGCCAAAATAGTCAAAGATAAATGTTAAAATTGGAGCTACTAAGAAGCCTCCACCAATACCAAACAAACTGCCTAAAATTCCAACAATAAATCCCACAAATATGAGCAAAGGCAGAAATAATATAAATCTCATTTAATCCACCAGAATTTGAATTATGTTTTACACTCCCATAACCGTTCTAAACGAAACTTTAAGAAAGTTAGATGAAAACCTTTTAAAAGTTTTCATTGCTCAAAGCTAACGCTTCGATTAAACAAATCCTAACGGATTTGTAGCCAGAAAGCAGAGCTTTCTGTTTCATCAAAACTGATACCTCCTCGCTTACGCTCGGAGGTATAAATAAATAGATTGTGCCTTTATAGCATTTATACGCCCATAACCGTTCTAAACAAATCCCTAAGCCCCGGAGCTAATCCAAGAGCCATTATACAGAGTTTTATAATATTTTTTATGTTTTCATCCTTAACCTCTCTATTTAAGATATAGAGGGCTAATAAAATTACCAAAAGCTTAAATGGGATAAAGCTATAAACTCCAAACGTCTCCATTAAGAATCTTGGGATTGGGTGCTGTTCCCAATATCCATAGATGCCAATGCCAATAGTTGTTGCAGAGGCATCAATTAACTGCCCAACTATAACATAACTATCAATCTTTGACTGTAAGATATTTAATTTTAAGCTTTTATCAATAAATTTAACTAAATAATAAAATGCTGTTACTAAAATTATAACATATAGAAGTGCCTCTAAATGAGTTATGTGTTGAAGAAATATACCAAAAAAATACAACAATGGAATTAACCCAATAACTGCAGATACTTTATAATACTTCTCTTTAAATACCACCCCAGTAATTAAAATCGTTGCTATAAAAAACCCACCAATTAAAAACACTATTCCCGGAGTTATAGTTAAAAAACTTCTTTCTATGTAGCCGCAATCAACTAAAGCCCTCATTAGAGCAATTAAAACAGTAAAAACAATTCCCGGAATGGCAAATCTCTCATCAATGTTTATATTTAACTTCCTTAAAGCTTTATAAAACAAATATAGTGCTAAAGCTAAAATAATCCCGTAGGTTATTTCTTGGACTATATTATAGCCAGTCCCTTTTTCAGCTGGTTCAATGTAATATTTATAAATAAACTCTTTTATTTCCTGAATCATTATTTCCCTCAAATTATTTCATTTAATAACTAGATACTATATTCTTTAACACTTCTGGTATGAATGGAAAAATAACAATCAAAACAACTAAGATTTTTATCCATAGTTTTATTATTTTTATTTCACCAAGTAATTCAGTTTTTACTAATAGAATATCCTCTTTTGTAGCAAGCTCTTTCCTTAAGAAATTTATAGCCATTATTTCACCCTAAAATTATAAAGTTAGATAAAACACTTTTGTCATCAAACCACCAAACATAACATTGAACTCATCCTTAACCTCAAAGTTATTTTTTGCTACTGCCTCTTTAAACAATTTATCTTCAGCAGTTATAACTATCAACCGGGAAGAGCCATGCATAATATTTTTTGCAGAGGATAGGAATTCATTGTATAGCTTTTTTACTGCTCTTTTGCTACCCATTCTTATACCATAAGGGGGATTTGCTATAATCACATCAATACTGCTAAATCTCTCATGCAGTTTTGTTGCATCTCCACAAATAAAATCTATAGTATCTAAAACATTAGCACTTTTAGCATTATCCTTAGCTCCATCTAAGTATTTTTGATTCTTATCCAATCCAATTATTTTATAGATATTTTTATTCTCAACAATCTCTTTTTTTATTTTATCTAAAAGCCCATAACCAAAAATATCAACAAACTTAAATCCATATTTTTCCTCTCTAAACTTTCCTGGTGGGGTGTTCCTCTTCATCAAAGCCCCTTCTATTGGGATAGTGCCACTACCACACATCGGGTCTAATAAAACCTCATCATCCTTCCAATTACTTAAATAAATTAATGCCGATGCAATAGTGGCATTTAAGTGTGCTGGGTGATTAAAAACCCTATAACCTCTCTTATCCAATGCAACATCTCCAGTTGTGTCAATACCAACAATTAACTCATCAAATATAACCTCAACCCTAACGATAACATCTGGTTCATCCAAATTAACCTTCAACCTCACATTTTTATCTCTCTGATAAGATTTTATCAATGCCTCTCCAGCAACTCTCCCAATGTCTATTGATGTAAAGTTATGTTCTCCAGCTCTTAATGGTCTAATAGCAAAAGATTGATGTTCTTTTATCCACTCTGTCCAATCAATATCATAAACTCTCTCATAGATATCATCTAGGGATATGTTTGGAATCTCTTCCCTATATAGTAGGATATTTAATCTTTCTATAGTCCT
This sequence comes from Methanocaldococcus sp. FS406-22, assembly GCF_000025525.1. Lineage (NCBI taxonomy): Archaea > Methanobacteriati > Methanobacteriota > Methanococci > Methanococcales > Methanocaldococcaceae > Methanocaldococcus > Methanocaldococcus sp. FS406-22. Next base: position 1,656,783 of record NC_013887.1, on the reverse strand, counting down.
TGAGAGATAGTTAATCTTAGGAATTAGTTCTAAATCACCACTAAAAAATATTCTACCCCTGTTTTCTCTAATCTCATTAATTTTTCCTTTAAATTCATCTATCTCATTTTTAGATATTTTTTCAAGTCCCGGTGATAGTGTTACATAGTAATCCATAAAAATCCCCCAGTATAGAATTTTTTATATTTGTTGTGTTATAAGATTATTACTTATGAAATAAATTTGTAGGTGAGCCAAAATGGAAATTATACATTACATAGTTATAGTAATGACACTGTTATCAAGTTTAGCATCTCTCTTACAAAAAGATTTAATTAAATGTATTATATTATCTGGCTTTGCTGGTTTATGTATGGCTTATTTATACTATGCATTGTTAGCCCCAGATGTTGCTTTAACAGAAGCAATATTAGGAGGAGCTATTTTACCAGCTTTATTTGCTTTCACAGTTAGAAGAACTCAAAGAATAGATGAATAATTAAAATTTAGCAATTAAAATTTTTTATTTTATAAAATTTCTAAATCAAAATTTAAAAATTCATAGGAGGATAAAATGATGACCTTTGAGATAAAACATAGAGATGCTATGGGAAGAATAGGAATTTTAAATATAAACGGCAAAAAGATAGAAACTCCTACAATAATGCCGGTTGTTCATCCAAATCCAAAAAAACAGATTGTTTCAATGGATTTAATAAACAAATTGGCAGATGTTATTATAACAAACTCATACATAACTTACAGAACAAAACATTTAAGAGAGATTGCTGAAGAAAAAGGGATTCACAAATTAATTGGCTTTGATAAAGTAATTGTTACAGATAGTGGTTCTTTTCAGTTGGGAGTTTATGGAGATGTTGAAGTTGAGCCGTTGGAGATTGTAGAGTTTCAGGAGAGGATAGGAGTAGATGTTGGAACTATCTTGGATATTCCAACACCACCAGATGTTGAAAGGGAAAGGGCTGAGAAAGAATTGGAAGAAACTTTAAAGAGGGCTAAGGCATCCATAGAATTAAAGAAAGAGAAAGGATTTAGGTTATTATTAAATGGAACTGTTCAGGGTTCAACTTATTTAGATTTGAGGCAAAAATCTGCTAAAGAGATGGCTAAGTTGGACTTTGATATCTATCCAATAGGGGCTGTTGTTCCATTGATGGAGCAGTACAGATACAGAGATGTTGCTGAAATCATAATAAACTCAAAGATGTATCTGCCTACAAACAAGCCAGTGCATTTATTTGGTTGTGGGCATCCAATGTTCTTTGCTTTAGCTGTTGCTTTAGGATGTGATTTGTTTGATTCTGCCGCTTATGCTTTATATGCTAAAGATGACAGATATTTAACTGAAACTGGCACTTTACACTTAGAGGAGATTAAAGATTTAAAAGCATTTCCTTGCTCATGTCCTGTTTGCTCAAGTTATACGCCAAAAGAGTTGGCAGGCTTAAATAAAAAGGACAGAGAGAGATTATTAGCTGAACACAACTTATATATAACTTTTGAAGAGATAAATAGAATAAAACAGGCAATAAAAGAGGGAAGTTTGTGGGAGTTAGTTGAGGAGAGGGTTAGATGCCATCCAAAGCTTTTAGAAGGGTATAGAGTTGTTAGGAAGTATATGGATTACATAGAAAAATTTGACCCGGTAACTAAAAAATCTGCTTTCTTCTACTCTGGCATTGAATCGATGTTTAGACCAGAAGTTTTAAGGCATAAGAAGAGATTAAAGAGAATAAAATATGAAAAAGTTTATATTACAACTGTCTCAAGTTCAATAGAAAAGCCATATCATGAGTATTTGAATGTAGTTGAGACAGATGTCGATATCCTAATTAAAGACCCCGTATTTGGATTTATTCCATACTATATAGACACTATCTACCCACTATCTCAACATGAAATTCCAGAACTTTTTGATTATGAAAAAGAGATAAATAAAAAGTTTATTGATGAGTTTATTGATTGGTTGAAGAAAAAAATTGGAGAAGACAATATATTGGATATAATGACCTACAATTATTATATAAACTACTTCTCTGCTACCAAAAAAGTTAATGCTGATGCTTTAAGGATTAGGAAGATGTTGCAGTATCAGTATGGCTTTGATATAATTGATGATGAACTAATGAGTAAAATAGAGATTGTTAGAAGTAAAACCACTGGTAGATTGAGGCAGGTTTTAGATGAAAATGGAGATATTTTATTCTCAGTTAGAAGTAATGACAACTTTTTAATACCTTCTAAGAAGGGAGCTAAATTGTTATGGGAAAAGATTCCATTTCCAAGATACAGAGTTGTTGTTAATAAAGAGGCAGAGGAATTCGCAAGACAGGGAAGGAATGTATTTGCCAAATTTGTTGTTGATTGTGATGAGGAGTTAAGGCCTTATGAAGAGGTTTTAGTTGTTAATGAAGATGATGAACTATTGGCTTATGGGACAGTTATATTAAATGGTATTGAGCTGAGAGAATTTAATTATGGATTGGCTGTTAAAGTGAGGGGTGGAATAAAAGATGCCAACATATAATGTATTTGCCTATGGGGAGTTGATGAAGAAGGAGAGATTGTTGGAGTTGATAAATAGAGTGCCAAAGATGATTAAAGGTAGAGTTTATGGTTATGAGAAGTTTTTTGATGAAACAATTGGATATTATGGGGCAAGGAAAAAGGAAGGAAGTTATATTGATGGCATTATATTGTTAGACATTACAGATAATGAATTAGAGATTTTTGATGATTATGAGGATTTAGATGTTTATTACATTAGAGAGAAAACTACTGCAATAGGGAATGATGGAAAGGAGTATGAAGCTTACATTTATTTAAGAAAATAACTTTTAAGGGATTTTTATGAATGCTAAGGAAATCTTAGAATTAGTTGAGGAGAGCTATACATCAGAAGATGTAGATTACAAAAACAAAGTCTATTTTATTTCCTATTTTTTGAGTTCATTAATTTTTGTTTTAATTTATATATCTATAAAATACTGGAGTTTCAATATTTTGTTTATAATCTCACTGTTATTAATCATTGGTGGTATATTGATTGTTAGGCAACAAAAGCTCTATAAAAAAACTAAATGTTATTTTGATAAGATTTTTGAGAGGATTGTTAGATATGGGATGATTGCAGTTATTATTTTATCTTTTATTACATTATACACTTATCCAAAAATTTCTGGAGTTTCTATTGCCATTATATTTGGATTATTATTAAATATCGATGGAATTTTATTTAAATCAAGGAAAAGAGAAATTTTAGGACTGTTAATGATGCTCTCTTCAATCCCAATGTTTATATTTCACGAATATCAGTTTTTAATTTTTGCCTTTGTTCAGTTTTTAGTTGCTTTATGTTTTTTGAGGTGCTTCAAAACCTATCCAAATCATATCAAACATTCCAAATGATTACTTCCGACATAATCTGAATAGGTTTTCATCAGCACCCGCTCCCTTAACGGGACAGACCAACCTCCACCGTCCATTTAGGAGGGCAGAGGTTGCCTAAATGTGAGTTATTAGATTAGTTATCACATTCACGTCCCCTGACGTGGGGACTTTATTCGAATACAGCAACTTTAACCTCTACAATCATTTTATATCACCACAATTGGAATCGACATTTAGCATGTTTTTGATTCTAACTTTATAAGTTTTTCGGTTTATCTGATGCGTATAAGGATTTATATGAAAATGCATGCAAAATATGCAAAAATATGCCTAATGAATCAATTCGGACAAAAAATAAATAAAATTTGGTTATGTGTAAAGAAAAGTGAAATTATGAAAATATTTAACTCTGTTGTTAGGGTTAAAATATTGGCTTTATTGTATGGTTTGGAATACTGTGAATTTAGCTATTTAAAAGAAAAATTAAATTTAACTGATGGTAATTTGGAGCATCATTTAAAGAAATTGGAAGAAAGTGGATTTATAGAAATAAAAAAATCAATAATAAAAGGTAAAATTAAAACAATAGTTAAAATTACTAAGAAAGGCAGGGTTGCATTCAAAAATTATATATACGAAATTTTACAATTATCAAAAAATATAGAATCTTAATTTTACTACCAAATGTTGTTATTAAATTTTTTGGATTTGTTATTAAGCATTTTATGTTATTTTAGTGTTTGTTATGTTAATTTTGTTAATAGCTAGGGGAGTTGTCAATTATGAAATCAATAAAAAAGAAAACACTGTCCAGAAAAGGACAGATATCAATGGAAATTATTATATTAGCAAGCTCAGCATCGTTGGTAGCTATAATTATGGCGTATTTTTTTGTACTATCTGCAAAAGATTTAGGTCATGAAATGAACAAAACTGGAGAAAAGGCAAGAGAATTTATAAATGTTACCAACAATAAGTCATCTCAATACATAAAATTATTAAATAATTCAGTTAAACTTGTAGATTAACTACTATCTCTGTAATACAAAGAAATCAAAAAGTATATATAACAAATATATTAAGATAATAAAGTGTGGTTTAAAACATATAATTAAAACATCGGGAAATTATTAACGAACTATAAATGGGTGGATACGATGAAACTTTTAAAGAAATTATTGTCAAAGAAAGGGCAATTATCAATGGAAGTTGGTATTTTAGTTGCAGCTGCTGTATTAGTTGCGATAATTGCCGCATACTTCTATGTAAAAAATGTTGGAACAGCTGCTAAAGCAGCTGGAAATCAGTCTGAAAACTTTACAAAAACTATAAATCAAACAGCAAATAAGTTTATAGGAAATCTAAGTAAGGTAACTAATGAGCTTAATCCATAATAATTATGTCCAAGTTTATTTATTTCTTTTTGTTACTAATAACATCCAAATATTTAAATATATAGTTACATTATTATAAAGAAAATTTAAAAATTAATATTATGTTTAATATCCAAACAAATGTAATCTCCATAAAATACTTCTTGGTGATAACTTATGATTCTAAGCGATAAAGACATTATTGACTATGTTACATCAAAAAGGATTATTATTGAGCCATTTAACAAAGACTTCGTAGGGCCTTGCTCATACGATGTAACCTTAGGAGATGAATTTATAATCTATGATGATGAAGTTTATGATTTGTCAAAAGAGCTAAATTACAAAAGAATAAAGATAAAAAATTCTATTTTAGTTTGCCCTCTAAACTACAATTTAACTGAAGAAAAAATCAACTATTTTAAAGAGAAATATGATGTTGATTACGTTGTTGAAGGAGGAGTTTTAGGTACAACAAATGAGTATATTGAGCTTCCAAATGATATATGTGCCCAATACCAAGGTAGAAGTAGTTTAGGAAGAGTTTTTTTAACCTCCCACCAAACTGCTGGATGGATTGATGCTGGTTTTAAGGGAAAGATAACTTTGGAGATTGTAGCTTTTGATAGGCCAGTTATTTTATATAAAAATCAGAGAATTGGGCAGTTAATATTTAGCAAGTTGTTATCTCCAGCAGATGTTGGTTATTCAGAGAGGAAAAGCTCTAAATATACCTATCAAAAAACAGTAATGCCTTCTTTAATCCATTTAGACAATCATAATAAAAAAATAAAAAATAAAAAATTTTAATTAAAGAGTTTTATTTCCTATTTTTTCTCATCTCATACAACATTGCCTGTAATCCATGATACTTAACCATTCCAGCTAACTCCTTTTGGTCAATCTCTTTTTCATCAAACGAAACCATCTCTTTGCTGTATAAAGCGTAAGGGCTGTCTCTACCAACAACCCTTGCAGTTCCACCAAATAACCTAACCTTAACAGTTCCAGTAACTCTCTCTTGTGTTTTGTCAATAAAGGCATCTAAATCCTCCCTCAATGGGTCAAACCACAATCCTTTATAGATTAGCTCTCCATAAAGACTATCAACAATCTCCTTAAATCTAAGTTCATCCCTTGTCAAAACTAATTGCTCTAACGCCTTGTGGGCAGTTAATAATAAAACAGCCCCTGGACATTCATAGTTTTCTCTTGACTTTAAGCCAATAATTCTATCTTCAATAATATCTATTCTTCCTACACCATGCTTTCCAGCAATCTCATTAGCTCTCTTTATTAATTCAACAGGATTTAATTTCTCTCCATTTATAGCTACTGGAACTCCCTCTTTAAACTCAATCTCAACAATCTCCTCCTCTTTATCTTCAACTGGATTTTTAGTCCATGCATATATCTCTTCTGGTGGAACAAAGTTAGGGTCTTCCAATTCACTACCTTCAATACTTCTACCCCATAAGTTTTCATCTATACTATATTTTTTGCTTTCAGTTGGAATTGGAATGCCTTTTTCTTTGGCATATTCAATCTCTTCAGCCCTTGTTAAGTTTAAATCTCTAATTGGAGCTATAATTTTTAGATGTGGAGCTTTAATCCTTATGGTTGTTTCAAATCTAAACTGGTCGTTACCTTTTCCAGTGCATCCATGAGCAACTGCCTCAGCATCCTCTTTTAAGGCAACTTCAACAACTTTATAAGCAATTAAAGGCCTTGCTAAAGCAGTTGATAGTGGGTAGCCTTCATACATTGCATTTGCCTTTATAGCTCTAAATATGTAATCTTTAACAAACTCCTCCTTTGCATCTATTGTGTAGTGCTTTAAAACTCCCAATTTTTTAGCTTTTTCCTCAACCTCCTTTATTTCCTCCTCTGGCTGTCCAACATCCACACAGACAGAAACTACCTTATATCCATACTTATCTTCCAATAACTTTAAGCAACAGCTTGTATCTAACCCTCCAGAGTATGCCAAAACAGCTATTCTTTCCATGACAATCCCTCACAAATAATTTTATAGGTGTGGAGATAATTATAACCTTAAGGTTTTTGTAGTTTGTGGTTATATACTCTGGCTATAAAGAATCTTAAAACACTAAATTGGGATAGGATGGCAAAGAAAAATGGTAATGGGAAGAAGATATGTGTAATTGGTTTAGGATATATTGGATTACCAACTGCCTCAATGTTAGCAATACATGGATTTAATGTTATTGGGGTAGATATTAACGAGAAACGGGTTAAGGAAATTAAAGAGCTAAGCTTTAAAACAACAGAAAAAGATTTAATGACATTAGTTAAAGGGGCCATAAATTCTGGAAACTTAAAAGTGCAAACAAAGCCAGAAAAGGCGGATGTTTTTATTATCTGCGTTCCTACTCCTTGTATTGAATGCAACGGAGAAAAGAAATGTGACTTAAATTACCTAAATAAAGCTATTGAAAGCATAAAGCCCTGTCTTGAAGATGGAAATTTAATTATTATAGAAAGCACAATTCCTCCCGGAACAACAGATGAGATTTACAAAAAACTCTCAAAGGATAAAAAAATTTATTTAGCTCACTGTCCAGAGAGGGTTCTGCCTGGAAATATATTGAAGGAGCTTGTTGAGAACGACAGAGTTATAGGTGGAGTTGACGAAAAATCTGCTGAAATGGCTAAGGAGATTTATGAAACCTTTGTTACTGGAAAGATTTATTTAACTGATGCAAAAACTGCAGAGATGGTTAAGTTAATGGAAAACACATATAGGGATGTTAATATTGCCCTAGCTAATGAGTTTGCAAAGATTGCAGAGGAGATTGGCATCAACGTCTGGGAGGCTATAGAGTTAGCTAATAAGCACCCGAGAGTAAATATTCTAAAACCAGGGCCTGGAGTAGGAGGGCATTGTATAAGCATAGACCCATGGTTTATTGTTGAAAAATCAAAAAATGCCAAACTTATAAGAACTGCAAGAGAGTTAAACGACTCCATGCCGTTGTTTGTTGTTGAGAAGATTAAAAAAATAATTAAAAAAGATAATGGAAAAATAGCTATATTTGGGGTAACTTATAAAGGAAATGTTGATGACACAAGAGAGAGTCCTGCTGAAAAGGTTGTTAGTAAATTAATAGATGAAGGTTTTGAAGTTAAATGCTATGATAAATATGCAAGAGACTTTATTTATCCTTTAAATAGTTTAGAGGAAGCTATTAATGGGGCGGATATTATTGTGGTATTAGCTGAACATGATGAATACAGAAATTTTGATAAAGAGGATATAAAGAAGATTGCCTCAAAGGTAAACAATAAATTAATCCTTGACACTAAAAATATATTAAAGAGAGATTTGTGGGAGGAAGAGGGCTTTAAAGTTTATGTCTTGGGTGATGGGAAGAATGCATAACCTAAATAACACTTATTTAAAAGAGTGCATTCATTTTTTAGACAGTTGTATTAACGCATTAAAAGAATTTGATTTAAGGACTTTTGTGTCGAGATTTTATTATGGGATGCTATATTTATTAAATGCATTTGAATTCTATATTAGAGAAAACATTGAGGATTGGCACAATAAGGAGAGATATGCCCATTTTAGCAAAAAGATTAGAAACTTCTTAATGGATTTAAAGCTTTATAGGCATGCATCTGACTATATATTATCTCCAAGGATAGAGCATGGAAAGCACTATGAAGAACATTGGGAGGAGTTTAAAGAGAGCTATTTAAAGCTAAAGTTTTTCCATTATTTGCATATATTAAGGCAAGAGCTTTATAGCTATAGACACAACCAACTTATAGCAATCATCATTGAGAAGCTTGAGATTATTGAAAAACTCTTAAAGCTATATATAATGTTAGAGGAATGATTATGGAAGAATTAATAAAGATATTAAGGCAGTTTGGCATTTCTGATGAATACTTAAAAATCTTAGATGTAGAAATTGATGGAGATAGATATATAACCATTCTAACCCCAACAACCCTAAACTGGATTGAAGAAGAGGAGATTGAAGAAACTTTAGAAGAGATTTTTAAAAATGTTAGGGTTAAAATCTCAAGACTGCCATTAAATAAATTTATTAAAACTTACTTAGAGAGAAATGTTAAAAATAAAGCTTATGGAGAGAATATTGAAAATGTTAAAATAGAAGGAGAGAACTATGCCCTATATATCGATTGGAAGAACAAAAAAATAGTTATCCACAAATTTAATGGAAAAAATCCTATAAAAGAGAGTTGTAAGCTATCTTCTAACTGGGAGACGATGTGGGGAATTTGGGTTTTAGGGTTTGAAAGCAAAGATAAAGCTAAAGAATTTGCTGAAAACCTTGCAGATGAAATTTATAAATATTATGAAATCGATTTTGATGTAGTAGAGCATAAAAGATGCCTAAGTGAGAATTAAATATCGATAAAACAAATATTACGAAGTTGAGTTTGATATTGAGGAGCATAAAAGATGCTTAAATTAACAAATAAATCTCTCTAAATCTTTTAAATCAAGGGCTTTTAGTTCTTCTTTCCGTTCAATACTCTTTGCTATAACATAGCACTCTTTTTCTCCATCAAAATCAACCATTTTGAGTTTTCTCTCTAAATCCTTCAAAATTCCTTTTGCCTCCTTAAAACTCAAATCCTTCCATTTTACTTCAAAGGCTATCATCTTCTCATCATTATAAGCTAAAACATCAATCTCTTCCCCCTTATGCCACCACTTAGCTACTTCTTTCTGTCCAAAATCAATAATTTTAAGTTTAAGCATCTCAAATACAAGATTTTCAAACATTTTTCCATAATATTCATTTAGAGAGTCCAAGATTTTGTTATAAACATCATCTACATTGCCAATTTCCAAATCTCCCATGTTTGGATAGACAAACCTAAACCAGAAGTTTATAAAATTGTCTTTGATGTAATAAATCCCTCTCTTCCTCTTTTTATATGGGAGGCAATAGCCCAAAATGTCAAGACGTTCCAGAGTTTCAATATACTTTGACAGATTCCCCCTATCCAATCCAGTAACATCAGCAAGCTTTCCTAAGGTGTTATAGCCAAGGGCTATATACTTCAAAATCAGCTTATAGACCCTTGGCTCTCTAAGTTCCTCCCTTAACAAGAACTCTGGCTCTTCATACAGTAATTCTCCCTTTCTAAGGATTTTTTGTTTTATATTCTCTTCAACACTCAAACTTTCATCAACTTGAGCTAAATAAAAAGGAGTTCCCCCAAATGTAGCATAGATTTTAACCAACTCCTCAAAATTTTTCCTTAGAAACATCTCCCTAACTCCTCTAATATTAAAAGGGTTTAATTTCCACTGCCCAGTCCTTCTTCCATAAAGAGGGCTTTTATACTCTAAGATACTCTCCATCATTCCAATACTTGAACCACAAATTATTAAAAAAACTTTTGTATCTGCCAAAATCTCATCCCAAATCTTTTGAAAGATGCTTAAAATTCCCTTATTTAATTGCATTAGGTATTGAAATTCATCAAGTGCTATAACAACCTTATCATCTTTAATCTCATCCCTTAAATATCTAAAAAGCTCCACTAAACCAACATCTAAATTTTTAAAATACTCCTTTCCAGTTAAATTTGAAAATGCTTTTTTAAGCTCATTTAGATTTTCATTCATGGAGTCATTGGTTAGCAAGACACAAATGCCTTTTTTATTCTCAAGGAATTTTTTTATAAGCATTGTTTTTCCAACTCTCCTCCTTCCATAGATGATTATTAGGTTGGCTTTGTCCTCTTTCCATTTTCTATTAAGAAATTCAAGCTCCTCCTTTCTATTCACAAACATAACCATCCCATTTATAATGCTGTTTGTAGATTATAATAATTTGCCTACAGCATTTATATACATCAACTATTTATAAATGATTAAGCAATAAAAAAAGTATCTAAGAAAATTTTATGGTGATGATATGATTAAAGTGGCAGTTACTGGAGCTTTGGGAAGAATGGGAAGCAATATAATTAAAACTATCTGCCAGCAAGATGATATGAAAGTTGTTTGTGCCTTTGAAGTTCCAAATCATCCAAAAAAGGGAGAGGATGTTGGAGAATTAATAGGCATTGGAAAAATTGGCGTTCCATTATCAACTGCAGATGAGTTAGATAAAGTTTTGAAAGAAACAAAACCAGATGTATTGGTTGATTTTACCATAGCCCATGCATGTGTTGAGAATGTTAAAATAGCTGCTAAAAATGGAGTTAAGCTAATTATTGGGACTACTGGTTTCACTGAAGAGCAAAAAGCAGAGATTGAAAAAGCGATAAAAGAAAATAAAGTTGCTGCTGTAATATCTCAAAACTTTGCAATTGGGGTTAATATATTCTTTAAAACTTTAGAGTTTTTGGCAAAGAAATTGGGAGATTATGACATTGAAATTATAGAGATGCACCACAGACATAAAAAAGATGCTCCTTCTGGAACTGCCTTAAGAGCGGCTGAAATTATAAAGGCAAATAGAGGCATTGAGAGCGTTTTTGTTTATGGAAGGCATGGAATGACTGGGGAGAGAAAGAAAGAAGAAATAGGGATACATGCACTAAGAGGAGGAGATGTTGTAGGAGACCATACAGTCATCTTTGCTGGAGATGGAGAGAGGATTGAGCTAACTCACAGAGCAAGTAGTAGACAAGCATTTGTAAATGGAGTTATCTTGGCTATAAGATTTATTGCTGACAAAAAAGAAGGCATCTACAATACATTTGATGTTTTAGGATTGAATGAAATTAAGTTTTAAATAATTCTGAAGTGTCCAATTAAAAATTTTTATGAGCTATAACCAAAAATTTTAAATAAGATAAAAAATTGATAAATGAAGATAGTTAATCACTGTTTTTTAAACCCTACCTCAAAGTAGGTAGGGTGTATATATTTACTGCACCCCATAGTGGGTGCAGTGCAAACTATCAAAATAAAATTTAAAGATTAAAGCTCTTCATCATTTGAGTTAAGTTCTGTTTTTTCTTCTTCAGAGCTATTTTCTGAGTCTTCTCCACTATTAGTCAATTTTCAAATGTTTATGTCATTTAAAGGTATTTATAGAAGCCCAAAGGGCTTCTATATCTATTCATTATTCAAATCTTCATGATTTGAAGATTGGCTATAAACTCCCCATAGTGCAATTAAAGCAGCAGGAATGGCATGTTCAGTAGCAAAGGTCATATGAGGAGCTAAATCTACTATATAATCTGCAAATCTAAACAATCCCCTTGGAATACCTTCCCTTGAACCACAAAATACAATAATTTCTCTCTTTTTTCTTAAGTCATAAGCTAACTTATCCTTAATTTTTGATAACTCATCTCCTTTTGGGTCGGTAATTATTAGCAACCTATTATCTCTTCTCTTATCTCTAACAACCTGATATAAATCTTGAACAGTCACTGGAACTAACTTAATCTCGAATGGATATGCCCTCTTTTGAATCTCATATCTTGAATGTTGCCCAATTTTAACCCCTTTAATAAACTCCATCAACTCATAGGCATCAACTTTTTCTTTTGGTGCTATAATCAGCTCTTTAACTTCAAATCCCTGAGCTGCTCTTCCAATTGCCTCTCCAAACCTTTTACAGACAATTTTCTCCCCTAAATATGGCATTTGCACAATGACAACTTTTTTAAATAACTCCCTTGCATTTCTCTTCTCTTTAGTGTATTTTTTGAATTTTTCTCCAGAAGTTATTGATACATAAGTTTTATTCTTAAATACCTCAACATGAACAACCTTATCTGGATTGTTTAAATCAACTGAAGCATTTGTTAAATCTTTAATCTTAGCTCCCAACACAATGTTTATATCTGTTGAGCTAAAATCATGTTTTCCTCTTTTTTTAGTTTCAACAGCAAAAGTTTCATCTTCTTTTATATAATCTTTAATCTTCTCAGCTAAATTAACTATTTTATCAAAATCCGTCTCTGTCTCAAAATAAACTTTTAAAACCCTCTCAACTTCAGGAATCTCCAAGATTTTATCTTCTATATCTTCATCGCTTTCAACTATAACAATCCCTTGATAACCATCAGGAGAAACGATATAATTAAAATTATCAATAATTTCTTTTAGATTATTTACAACAATGTTTTCAAAACCTTTTTGAGTTTTTATTATAAACTTCATGTTTATCCCTCTTTAAGTGTTTTTAACTTTGCATTTATATAAAATAATAAAGATAAAACTATTAAAAATCCGTAGTTTATGCCTATATCACAATAAGCTAACAATAAAGAGGCATATATTGCATAGAGCTTTTTATCACCCTCATATATAAATTTTGATACAGCTCCCAATAGTATAGCAAACAAGATTCCAAAAATCCCAAAATCAAGATATATCGTTCCAAATAAAGTTGTTGTAATATTATGAGGATACCTAAAAAGTAGCTCGCCTATAAGGTGCTCTCCATTAGGAGTTAGGGTAATTTTCCCAAGGGTCAATATATTGCTTTCAATAATCTTGCTAAGAACATACAAATCAAAATAAGCCCTATAACATAAAAGTTCTATTGGATTTAAATTCCAGTTTTGATTGGATGACAGCAGAATAATTTTTCCCATAATCCCTAAGAAAATTAGTAATCCGATATAATAAAATATAAGATGTTTTAAAGATCTCCTCCTATAAACAAAGTATGCAATAAATAGCATTAATACGCCCGCTTTATATCCAAGTAAGATTAGCAGTATAAACGCCACTATAAAATAAATTTTATTCTCAATGCTTGCATAAATTAAAGCTCCTGTAGCTATTAATCTCAACGGCTCTGAATTAATTTTCATTCTCACATCATAATCTAATATAGGTATCGCTCCATATTTCAACAGAATCAAAATAAATGATAAAATACCAACAACAAACAAAAAGTCTGTAAATACCTTTTTATTATAATATCTGATAAAAACCTCTACAACAGCTATGATAAATAACCAATAAATTACTGCAAAAATTAGAGAGCCAGTTACCTTAAAAGCCCCAAATAATGCAAGAGATGATGATAAAAATAATGCTAAATAACTCAACATTTTACAATCTTTGAAGTTAAAATTAAATACAAATGGAAGTGAGTATGCAGAGATATATAATAAAGTAATTGCGATTATTTTTAATAACAAAGATAATTTAAAATTATGTAAATATGGTAGAGACAGAATAAAAATTGCCAAATGTCCAATAATAATAATAACAATTGGATGAAATACATCCAACTTCTTTATTAATTTTATTGCTTCCATTGCTATCACTTAATAAATAACTTTTAAGGTGATAAAATGAGCTCAAAATCTGAAAAAATATTTCTCATTCTACTATTAATAATTTCATTCATAGTTAGATTAATCCCCCACAGAAATCTAATCCTAGCTACTTATGATGAGTATTTACATAGAGATATAACGCTGAGGATAGTTAATGAGGGGTTTGGTGTAATATCAAAAGATATATATTCCCTACTTGGATTGAAAGCTTATAGCTATCCACCAATGTTTCATATTATTGGAGCTTTATGTTATAAGCTATTTCCAAGTGATTATGTCTTTTTTATTTTACCTGCAATTATTGGGACTTTAACAGTATTGGTTTATTATTACTTTGCAAAGGAAGTTGTAAGTAATGAAAAAGTGGCCTTACTTTCAACACTATTCTTTGCATTTGCTCCAAATTTTATATATAGAAGTTCTCTCTACATTCCTGAAAATTTAGGATTGTTGTTATTTACCCTATCTATGTTTACATTTACAAGGTTTTTAAAATCAAAGAATTGGAAGTATTTGGGATTACTAATAATTTTACTACCAATCTATATGGTAACCCATAGAGGATGGGTAATGTTTGTATTGGCAGGATTCTTTATGTCACTCCCTTATTTGTATGAATACACAAGAAGATATACGAAGTATATGTTAATTTTGATGGGGGTTTTCTTATTTGGAATAGTGGCATTATTCTTTGTAGATGGTGGAATGATATCTAACGCAATAAGTAGAATCCCTAAATCTGAAGTTAGTTTATTAGGATACTTTAAATGGATAGGAGTTGTTCAACTAATATTTGGATTTTTAGCACTTAATATGTATTTAAGAGGAGATAACCTAAAAAAAGGTATTGCACTATGGGCTTTGGCATTTTTGACAATAGGTAGTTTTTCATTTAGATTTAGAGACCCTTATGCAACCTTTCCATTATCAATAATGGCCTCTGAATATATCTATATGAATCTCCCAGGATGGGTAGAAAAAATAAAACTGAGCTTAAATAACCTAAAACTTAAATTTAAAATAAATAAAAAGAAAATATATGCAATACTATTGTCGATTTTTATCTTGGTTTCTACTACTCAAGGTGTATCTGGAGCGTATCTATTCATAAAGCCACCAACAGTAAAAGATAAAGAAGCATTTGATTGGATTAAGAAAAATACTCCTGAAAATTCAGTATTTCTAACTTGGTGGACTACAGGATATCTACTCATAGGAAACACTCATAGAAGGGATATATTAACTTGGATGAAGGTTTATCAAGGCTTTATGGGAAAACCACCAAGTTTGAGAGATGTAATGATGGCATATTCTGACTTGGTTGCAATGTTTGGAGAAGTCGATAAGGAGAGAACTTATTATTTACTAAAGAAGTACAATGTCTCATATGTCTATTTAGATAAGACAATAAGAAACTATGGAATAATAAAGCATGGACTTTCGGAGTATGTCGCTTATGACACTCACTTTAAATTACTATTTGCTAATGGAAATTCTGAAATCTATAAATATATCCCAAATGCAACCTTAGAGCCAAAAAATAAAGGTGAAATAAGATATAACGACCCTCTAGTAAATTACCTTGAAAAATTCTGGACAGGGTATAACTACGCTGACTTTGATGAAGGATACAAAGCAGACTTCGTATTAAATGCAAAGATTTGTAAGATTTATGATATGTATTACAAGAAAACAAATGATTCAAGATTTAAAGAGAGAAGGGATTATTTACTAAAATGGTTGGCATATAAAGAGATGAAGGATGGTGCTTATGTAACTGGAATTCCTCCAAAAGAAGACGTATTAACAACTGTAAGAGTTCTTGAGCCGATAATAAACATGAATTTCAAAAATAAGAATAAAGCTATATCCTATATAAAAAAGGAAGTTTCAGAGATAGATTATAACATAACAACCAATAAAGAAGAAGACGTAGTTGAAGTAGCTTCTTTAATTCCTTACCTCTATGAGTTAAATTTAATAAATAGGAGTCAGCTTAACGATTACATCAATTACGTTTTAAAAGAGCAAAAACAAGATGGAAAATGGGGAAGGTCAATATCTGACACTATTCAAGTAGCTTATAGCTTAGGAGCCTATTACAAACTATCTAATGACACAAGGGTTTTAGAAGCAATAAATAAATCAGCTGAGTATATTATTGATTATGAAGGAGATAACGGCTATTTAAAAGACGAATATAAGTATAAATACTCAAAAGCTACCTATGCGAAGATTATGTTTATTTACTATATATTAGGATTAAAAGAAAAAGCGAAAGAAGAAGAAAAAATAGTTAGTCAATATAATTCTTTAGATGAAATTAAACCATTAGCGGCTTTATTGGATATTTATGAAGTATATAGCTATATGTATGGTGAAGAGAAGGCCTTAGATAAAATAAAAGAACTAATTAAAAATGATTATTTAAGCAAAGAGTGGTAAAATGAAAAAACCCTTAATATTATTTTTCATTATCCTTACATTAATAATAAACCATTCTTCTGCACAAACTGTTGTTGTTGGCTCTGACCAAGATAAAACACTAGTTTATCAACTTTCTGAACATTTGAATGCAACACCATTTATAATTCCTTGGGGTTCAACAGATGAAAAATATGTTAATGAATTAAAAAATCTGAACGCAACAGAAATAATCATTATTGGTGGAAAATATTCAGTTCCTGAATGTTTTAATATTGGAAATTATAAAAGATTTGCTGGAAAGGATAGGGTTGAAACCGCCTATTTGGTGTTATCCAATTTCTATAATATTAATTGTAGTGGAAATTTAATATTCTACCCATCAAAGGAGTTAATATTAAAAACAATAATTGAAAAAAGAAACTGGATAATAATTGAAGGAAATAGCCCAATATCAAAAAAATGGTCTAAATTTATATATTATTCTTTAAAAAAAGACCATCATGGAAATAAAACAGTCATTTATGTTGGAAATATTAATAACAATCCACAAATGAGGGATAATTGGAATATTAAACTGCCATATATTGTCTCTTTTTGTCCAGCAGTTATTTATTATAATAACACTCTCTATATAACTGGCAGTGATGAGAATTTGCCTAGCACTATTGGGAGACTATTTGCAAAACATATAACTTACGAATTTAATGATTTACTCTTATTCTTTATAATTTTGTTGATTACTTCTGCAATATTTTACTATTATATTAGAAGCCCTTATTATATAGTTGCGTTAATTATCTCTGCATTATGGATTTTTTGGCATAAGTATGACTTTGGTATTGTTTGGGATGCACTATTTGTTTATTTGGATGGGGCATTATCTCTCCTATATTTAGGACATTATGAAACGATAATCTCTGGAAGAAGCTTTTGTGGTCTTTCTTATTGTTTATATGTTTGGTTTCATATTTTTAAACCATCTTTGGAAAGCATTGTGTTTTATCAAATCTATATGTTCTTTATCATGGTTGGATTTATATTTCTTTATTTCAAAAGGAAGTTTTTAGGATTGATTGTGATGTTAATACTCTTAGGAATTCCATTATTCAAAAAATATATTTTAATGTTTTCCACTGAATTAACATTTTTAACATTTTTAATGATAATCTTGCATATTTTAAAAAATTTCAAAGGCAAAAATTTAGAAATCATTATATTATCTCTATTGACTTCAATTTCAGCTTTGGTTAGAGTTCATTCTTTAGCTATTCCTTTAATATATGCTTTTTATCAAAAAAATAAGCAGTCATTATTATATTTAATGTTATCGATTGTGTTGTATCTTACTTTGCTTTTTATAAGTGGAGGAGAAATATATGGCTATGTTGGTGAGATTTCTACAAAAGGAGGAATTTCATTAGATATTTTTATTAAAAATGTTATATTTTATCTACCCAAATTTTTAATGGACATTGCTTTCCCAATAACTGTATTATTAACACTTTTTATCATTAAAAGAGAAAAAATCATTAAAAACAGTTCATTTAAATATTATATCCTAACCCTTGCAGTAGTATTTTTAATTATGCCCTTATTTTGGGTTGCTCAGGAAGAGAGATATCTCTTAACGTCAGTATTTTTATTTACAGTTGCCGGTTTTGAGTTTTTTGATTATTAAATAATAGCTATAATTTAGTTTTAAGTCATGATTAAATTTTTATAAGTCATGTTGAGTTATTATTATTAAAAACTTTATTATAAAATACATTGGGGACATCAATGAAAGTAGATTTGCATATGCATTCTATAGTGAGTAAGTGCTCTTTAAATCCAAGAGGTCTTTTAGAAAAATTGTGTATAAAGAGAAATATTATCCCAGCTATTTGTGACCACAATAAACTAACTAAGTTAGATTTTGCAATACCTGGAGAGGAGATAGCAACAAATAGCGGAGAGTTTATTGGTTTATTCCTAACTGAAGAAATCCCAGCAAATTTAGATTTGTATGAAGCGTTAGATAGAGTTAGAGAGCAGGGGGCTTTAATTTACCTTCCACATCCTTTTGACATGAGTAGGAGAAGGAGTTTGGCAAAATTTAATGTGTTAGAAGAGAGGGAGTTTTTAAAATACGTCCATATTGTTGAAGTTTTTAATAGTAGATGTAGAAGTATAGAACCAAACTTAAAAGCTTTAGAATATGCTGAAAAATATGATTTTGCAATGGCTTTTGGAAGTGACGCCCATTTTATATGGGAAGTTGGAAATGCATACACAAAATTTAGCGAGTTAAATATAGAAAAACCAGATGATTTGTCACCAAAGGAGTTCTTAAATTTATTAAAAATAAAAACTGAAGAGTTAATAAAAGCAAAATCCAACTTACTAAAAAATCCATGGAAAACAAGATGGCACTATGGGAAGTTGGGAAGTAAGTATAATATAGCGTTATATAGCAAAGTTGTGAAAAATGTGAGGAGAAAATTAAACATTTAGAATTTAGGGCTTTCTTTTAAGTCTATAACCACAATATGGACAGATAATCCACTCAGGTTGTACAGGTCTCTTACAGTTTGGACATCTTAAAACCTCTTCTTCCTCTTCTTTTAACTTTGCACCACAGTGAGCACAGTATTTCCAAGAATCTGAAATGTAATTATTACAGTTTTTACATCTCTCTATTTCCTCTTCAAACGTCATGTTTTTAATTTCCGCCCCACAGTTAGTACAGTAATTCCACCCCAAGTCAATTGGAGATTTACATGAATTACAGAGTGGAACAAATGTTGAAAACTTAGTACCTAATGCTTTCTTAACTTTTTCAAGAGTTATCATTGCCTCTCTTCTTAGAATCTCATCAGGGTCGTATTCGATTATCTGATTTAGTAACGTAATAATTTCATTCAACGTTACCTTATCATAAGTATCCAAGTATATGATTGCCTCTGGTCTAACTTCAGCAATCTCCTGTAACTTTCTCAATGTCACTAACTTTGTAGCAGGCACTGAACTTCTTAATCCAGAGACGATACTCATTTTTTCTTCATCAGTTAAAGGAACTACACGAACCATTTTTACCTCCCCCACTATTATAGTTTTTTTGCAGAACATTTTGGAATGAATAATGACAACTTATGAATGTCTCCAAATAGGAGATGTTCAATTTTCCATATAATATGGTTTTAATAACTTTTGCAAAAAACTATAAGGCTATTTTGTTACTGGTAACCTGTTATTAACCCAAATATCTCCTAAAGATATCAGCTTATCTATATAATATAAGACTGCAGAAGGTAGTTCTTTTTCCGAAACATTTAAAAGTCCAGACAATTCAGCATCCCTTCTCTTTATCTTAAATTTGTAGTAGGGTTGGAACCCTCCCCCTCCTGCATAGTAGCATATAATCTGCACCTCCTCAACATCTGTATTCTTAAAAACATAATATGTTATTGCTCCAATATCTTTTTTGCTATCAGCATCTAAACTATATGGACTACTCCTTGCTCCAATTTCTGTCTTTACTTGATATACTATAGCTGTTTTTACACCATTTATTGTCCTATTTTCGATCTTTATTACATCATATTCTTTATATAGGACGTCAGGATATTTTTTTGGAAGTATTATCATACAACCACACACCACCAAGCTAACTATAGCAAATAACATAACCCCTCCCAGTACTCTAAATCGTCTCATTTTTATCCCACTTCTTTACCATAATTTAGACGGCAATAATAATATCATAATTATAGTTAATAAGTTATTTATAACTTTACCATAACTTAGTGTTTTTCAAAATATGTTGGAATAACTAAGGCACTGATGAATGCCTTCCAAAGGAGACATTCAAATATTCCTTATTAATTTTAATAAGTTTTGAAAAACACTATAGATTTTGATGAGGTTGATAATGATGAAGGTCTTAACATATGACTTAAATAAAATAGCGGAAAAACTCAATTTATCTATAAAAGATTTAAATAAAGCATTTAACAAGAAAATTTTAAGAGAAGATGAATATAAAGAAACAAAAACATTACTATTTAAAAAAGAATTTAAAGGGGTAGAGAAAGGGACAGTTATATTTCTAAACGATAACCTCGATGTTGTTAGGGGATATCCAAAAACATACAGGGCTATAACCCTATACCCAACAATAAAAAAACATTTCATTGATAAGGTTGTTATTGAAGAGAAACTGAACGGCTATAACATAAGAATCGTTAAAATAGATGGAGAAGTTTATGCTTTAACAAGAAGTGGTTATATCTGCCCCTTTACAACAAAAAAGGTTAAAAAATTCTTAAATTTGGAAATTTTAGATGACTACAGTGAGTATATGTTATGTGGAGAAATGATTGGTCTAAACAACCCCTACACACCTTATTATTATAAAGAGGTTGATAGAGGTTATGAAAATCTCGGATTTTATATATTTGATATAAAAGAGAGGGAGACAAACAAATCGCTACCAATAAAAGAGAGGATAAATCTATGTGAGAAATATAACTTACCTTATGTTAAGCCGTTGGCAATTGTCGATAAGGATAATGCCCATATACACGTAAGGAAGATTATTGAAAAGCTAAACGAAGAAGGGAGAGAGGGAGTTGTTTTAAAAGACCCAGATATGGCTGTTCCTCCAATAAAATATACAACTCACTATACTCAGTGTGAAGACTTAAAATCAGCCTTTACATTTTTCTTTGATTTGGGAATGGACTTTTTATTTAGTAGGGTTGTGAGAGAAGGATTTATGAGCTATGAGTTTAAAGAGTGTGAAGAGGAGAGAAAAAAGAGGGCTAAAGATTTGGGAGAGGCAATTTTGTTGCCAATGGTTGAGACAATTAATAAAATAGCTGATGGAGAGAGGATTTCTGAGGATTTTGAGCTAATATTTGATAGTGAAGATGATTTTGAGGAGTTTTTAGATTTTATGAGAAAGATGAAAATGGTTATAACAATAAAAAATGTTGAAGAGATTAATACCAACGAAGGAGTTAAAATTAAGGTGTTGATTGGAAAAATATACAACAAAACTAACGATAAAGTTATAAGTTATTTAAATGGAACACTTTGGGAATAATATAGGACTTTCGCAGGAAAAATTTTTTATAAGGAAGATTGATGCCTAAAGGCATCTAAGTGCATTAATCAATATATAAACTGCGAAAGTCCTATAATAACAAAATTTAAATACTTCATAATGTTTTTAAAGTTTTGTTAATATCTTAATTATGTGTTAAGAGATGAAATCATAAAAGGGGATACTGTGAAGATAAGTTCGAAAGATTTAATATTAAAAGCAGTTCTTCCAATAGCAGTTGTTGTTGCATGGGAGATTTTGGCGATATATATAAATAATCCCGTCATCTTACCAAGGGTTGAAGCCGTTGTTAATGTCTTAACACATCCATTCGAAGGAATTTTAGGAACTGGAAGCTTAATAGACAATACAATAGTTAGTATAAAAAGGGTTTTAGGTGGTTTTTTATTAGCTTCAGCTGTAGCAATACCCTTAGGAATATTGATGGGTTACTATAGAACAATAAACAGCTTATGTGACACATTAATAGAACTGCTAAGACCAATTCCACCATTAGCTTGGGTTCCTCTATCGTTAGCATGGTTTGGATTAGGAGAGATGTCAATGATATTCATTATATTTATTGGAGCATTTTTCCCAATATTGATAAACACAATATCCGGGGTTAAAAGTGTCCCAACTCCTTTGATTGAAGCGGCTTTAACATTAGGGGCTAAAGGAAGGGATATTCTAATAAAAGTTGTTATTCCAGCATCATCTCCAAGTATCTTAACTGGGCTGAGAGTTGGGGCAGGAATTGCATGGATGTGTGTTGTTGCTGCTGAAATGCTTCCATCAAGTAACGCTGGTTTAGGGTATCTAATTATGTATGCTTACTCACTGAGCAGAATGGATGTTGTTATCGCTTGCATGATAATTATTGGATTAATCGGGCTTGTATTGGATAGAGGACTAAGATATATTGAGGACAAATACTTTGTATGGAGAAAGATGATGAAATAATTTTTAATTTACACCTCCGAGCGTAAGCGAGGAGGTGTTAGGGGTGTACCAATAGGGGCATAGCCCCTATGGGGAGGAAATAGATGAAATAATGCATTCATTGAGTGATAGGATGAAAGTAAAGCTGAAAGTTGAAAATCTAACAAAAATTTTTGAATTTAATGGGAATAGAGTTAAGGCATTGGACAACATTAATTTGGAAGTTTATGAGAATGAGTTTTTAACAGTTATGGGGCCAAGTGGTTGTGGAAAAACAACGTTGTTAAGAATTATAGCTGGTTTAGATTATCCAACTGAAGGGAGAGTTTTGTTGGATGGAAGAGAAGTTAGAGAACCGGGGGCAGATAGAGGGGTTGTATTTCAGCAATATACATTGATGCCATGGAGAACTGTTCTAAAAAATGTTACATTTGGTTTAGAGTTGAAAGGAATTCCTAAAAACGAGAGGATAGAAATAGCCAAAAAATTCATTAAAATGGTTGGATTGGAAGGATTTGAAGATGCCTATCCTTATCAGCTAAGTGGAGGAATGCAACAGAGAGTTGCAATAGCAAGAACTTTGGCAAATAACCCAGAGATTGTTTTAATGGATGAGCCTTTCGCTGCATTGGATGCACAAACAAGGAATATCTTGCAGAACGAATTATTAAAAATATGGGAAAAAGAAAAGAAGACTATATTTTTTGTTACTCATAGCGTCGATGAGGCTGTTTATCTCTCAGATAGGGTAGTAGTTTTAACTGCAAGACCTGGGAGGATAAAAGAGATTGTTGAAATTGATTTGGAGAGACCAAGAGATAGAACAAGTATAGAATTTCTTGAATATAGGAAGAAAATATTAAATATATTGAAGGATGAGGTTTTAAAATCTTTAAAATTTTAAAATAAAAAATAAAGACGAAATAAAAGGTTATAACAATCTCATAGGTATTCCCCTATCAGCACAATATCTCTTTATTTCCTCTATAGTATATTCTCTATAATGCAGTATTCCAGCCATTAATGCAGCATCTGCTTTTCCATAAACAAAAGCTTCATAAACATGCTCTGGTTTTCCACAACCTCCACTTGCGATAACTGGGAGCTTTGTAATTTTAGAAATCTCTTTTGTTAATATCAAATCATAGCCACTTTTTGTTCCATCTTTATCTATACTTGTTAATAAAATCTCTCCAGCACCCAATTCTTCAACTTTTTTAGCCCATTCTATAGCATCTATACCTGTCTCTTTTCTCCCTCCGTATATATAAACCTCAAACCAGCAATAACCATCCTCTACCTTAACAACATTTTTATTTATCTTATCTATTTCATCCTCATTAACATAATGTCTCTTAGCATCAATAGCAACAACAACACACTGGGAACCAAATATTTCACTTGCTTCTTTAATTAAATCTGGATTTTTTACTGCTGCAGTATTTATTGAAACCTTATCAGCCCCAGCCCTTAATATTCTTCTAAAATCTTCAATTGATTTAATTCCACCACCAACAGTTAATGGAATAAATACCTTTTCAGCTGTTCTTTCTACAACATCAATAATTATATCTCTCTTTTCAGCTGAAGCAGTTATATCCAAAAATACAAGTTCATCAGCTCCTTCATTATCATAGTACTGGGCTAACTCAACGGGGTCTCCAGCATCTCTCAAATTCAAAAACTTAGTTCCTTTAACAACCCTTCCATCTTTAATATCTAAGCATGGAATAATTCTTTTTGTTAGCATCACTATCCCTTATATTTTTTTGAATTTGAATATTTATTAATATTTATTTTTATTATTTTATTATAATTATTATAAATAGTCCTCAAAGTCTCTTTCAACTTTTTCTTCTTCAGTTAATTCTGAAATAGCTTTTGCTAATTTTAAAGCTCTTAATGATGCTAAATCCTTCTCTAAATATATACTTGCTACTTCATTAGTTAATTTGGTAAGTTCCTTTGTAAATTTTGTTTTAATTTTTGCTATTGGTGTGCTCTCTACCCACTGCCTTTCTACATTTTGGTCGTAGGGTAGAACCCCGACAACGTCATCTATTATCTCACTAATATCAGTAAGTCCCCTATATTTATTTACAATTATCCCTGTAAGTCCTATACTTAAGTCCGTTATAAGTTCTATAGTTTTTAGAGAATTTACAATTGATGGGATACTATCCTCTCCGACTACAACTACCTTATTAACGAGTTCAAATTCACCAACATAACCTATCAGTGGGTTATCTTCAGTAATGTTGGGTGGAAAATCATAGACTATAACATCATACTCTTCATCCAATTCTTTGATTAAAGTTTCGAATCTATTTAAGTCAGATTTATATCCAAAAACCTTAGAAGAAACATCAGTATGGATAATAGCCAAATCGTCATAATGGTATATTATATCTTCAATTGCAGAATCTCCTGCAAGATAAGTATTTAGGTTATGCTTCTTATCTTCAAGACCAAATAAAACGGCAGTTGTCCCTCCATATATATCACAATCAACCAATATTGTTTTTACTGATTGACTGAGTAGGTATGCAAAATTTGCAGCAATAGTAGTTTTTCCAGTTCCCCCTTGAATATTGTAAAAACCTATCCTCATTATATCACCAAAAATTATTTTAGTTCAAAGGAATTATTTTCGGTGGATTTGCTATTACATATTTACAATGTTCTTTGTCGAATTCTTCAACTGTATAATTACTTACGTTAAGATTCTTTTTAAATATGGTGATTTTTATCCCATTATTATCTTTTATAATTATAGCAGTTCCATTATATAGAATATTGTTCTTATTATACTTATCAAGCCAGTTAGCCAAATCCTTGAATGATATTATTGCTGTTCCATTTTCCTTTAGTTTGATAAGTAAATCTTCACTAAAGTTCCTAATATCTGCAATATAAACTCCAAAGTCTTCATCTTTTGGCGGAATGTATAATGTGCTAACAACATTTATCCCATAAATCTCTTTTAATGGTGAAGGGATTCTGACTATTGGGATTCCATCATATGTTTCAAATCCTTTATTTCCAGGAATTACCACATAATCAACCTTATCTTTTAAATCTAATTTCCAATCCAACTCATCATTATCTTTTCCAAAAATTGCATCTATTAAGTATTTATCTGAACTTTCTAAGAACAACCCATGACAACCATTTGCTAATGCATAGGCATAATTTTTAACAAACCAGTGGTTGAAATACTTGTATTTATCCCACATTTCGCTCTCATTTTCCGGTGAAACCGGTTCTCCTTCATAATACCATTTTGATGATTCTTTAGCTTTTCCCTCCCAGTATGGTTCACCATCATCTAAGTGATAATAAATATTTTCACTTTTAGGTCCTTCTTCCCAGTAACCATACTCTTTTGTTCCCTCATAACTTATAACCTTAGGGTAGTATCCACCAATGGGGTCATTTCTAAATGTTTCTGGTGCTTTATCCACATAGATTAAAGGATAATAACTTAAAGCGAGTATATCTTCCCAATTAATATCTTGCATTTTTTCTGGATTGAAATATAGATGAGTATAATTTTGCTGCCACCATTTTTTAAACCAGTAGTAGTTATATAAATCTTCAAGTTCATTCATATTAACATTAGATTTTTCGACAATATCTATGCCTTCGCTACCTGTCACTATGTAACTTACATTTATCCCAAATGCTCTCAATGCCTTTATGGCTCCCAACTTTTTTTCTATTATACTATTATCCAGCATATCTACTTTAATCTTCCTTCCTGCAACATCTATAGCATAATCTCCATTTTCATCTGGAATTACTTTATCTATTGCGACTCCTGAAACAAGGATATGCTTATAATAAGGTGGAACTTTGTTTATATATGCAAAAATTCCTCCATTTTTTGCGATATATTCACCAATAATATCAAGAGTTGATTTGTTGTTTAGAGTTGTAGGATACAGAAAAAGAAGTTTATTTTTCTTAATTTCATAGACTCCATCAGCTACTTTCTTATAATTAATTTTATAAATTGGAACTTCTTTAACATCTGCTGGGGGATTGAATATTAAAACTCCATCATCATTTCTTGTAATATATTTTTTTGGATATATTATGAAAACACTGCTGTTATCAACAAATACATAACCGTAATAATCGGGAATGTATTTTTCTGGAAGGTCATAGGAGTACTTATAATAATATCTATCAGAACTTTCTTTTGGAGGAATATAATAAACTTCTCCATTATCTCCTCTAATTATGTATTTTTTTGGGTAGAGGATAAAGGTTGAATTTTCTATTAATACATATCCATCATAATTTGGGATTTTTGAATTATTTAGAACTTTTATTTTATATGGCTTTACAAATTCATATTTGCTATAATTCTCTTCCTTTGGTGGATTATATATTAAAGCTCCATTTTCCTCATAAACACTGTATTTTGGATAAACTACAATAACCCCATTTTTATTAATATATGTGTAATTCCCATAATCTGGAAGTTTCAATGGAGTGTATTTTTTTATCCCTAAGTAGCATAATATGTCCTTATTAATTGACTGACTGTCCATACAAAATATGGTTAAAGTATTATTTTCATCTAAGAGTTCTTTAAGTTCATCTATACTTTTAATTTTAGATAATTGAACGAATACTATAGGAATTGAGCTTGCATATTTGTAATTCAAATTTGATGAGTAAGAACAGCTAATTACTGCAAGTAGTAAAACTACAAAAATAAACTTTTTCATCCACTCCACCTCAATACCCTCTATATTAAAATAATCATTAAGTTTTAAAATAAATATTTATTCCTCAAACTTTTTGACGTACATGAGAGGATAGTCAATCTCTGGGATGTATTCAAGTTTTAAATGGGCAACTGTTTTATTTATCTTAATTTTTAAATCGACATCTAACATCTTTCCATCTAAAGAAACATATTTTTCTCCAACATCTTTAATTTTTACCTTTATATCATAAACACATGGCTGATTTTTCATAGCCTCTTCTATAGCCCTTTCTAAGGATTCTTTGTTGTATTTGCTTACTGGAGTACCAACAAATTGATGAAATAGAGCTCCTAATGTAATCCCTCCCTCAAATACTGCCCTTTCTCTATCAGTTAAATTTTTAAAATACTTTTTAAAAACTTCTGTTTCTTCTACCCTCATATATCTCCCTTACTTAATTTTTAACATTCTTTCAATGGCTTTTCGAGCTTTTTCAATAACTTCACTACTTAATTTAATTTCATACGTCTCTTCTAATAAACATTTTTCTATCTTTTCTAAGGTTATTCTTTTCATTTCATTACAAATGGCATCCTCTCTCAATGGAATAAGCTTTTTTTCTTTGCCCAATTTTTCAAGTTCTATCTCCAATCTATTTATCATTCCAACTTCAGTGCCGATTATAAACTCATCATCATCTGACTCCAACACTATCCTCAATATACCACTTGTGCTTGCAATGTAATCGGCATTATCTTGCAGTTCTGGATAGCATTCTGGATGAATCAAAACTTTTGCTTTAGGATATTTACTTTTAACTCTTTTTAAATCATCTATGGTGAATTTTTTATGCACATAACAGCCCCCTCCTTCAGGAATAGCTATAACCTCTTTATCAGTTCTTTTCTGCACATAATAAGCTAAATTATTATCTGGACCAAATAAAACAGTATCTGCATCTAAAGAATTAACAACTTTATCTGCATTTGCAGATGTGCAAGTTATATCAGCTAAAGCTTTTGTCTCTGCCGTTGTATTTACATAAACAACCAATGGAGCCTCTGGATATAGCTCCTTATATTTTTTTATAATCTCTGGAGGTAGTTGATGAGCCATTGGGCATTGAGTCCCTTCAATCTCTGGCATCAAAACCTTTTTATCTGGGTTTAAAATTTTTGCTGATTCACCCATAAAATCTACTCCACAAAATACTATTATATCTGCATCTGTTTCTTTAGCTTTAATGCACAATTCCAAAGAATCTCCCAAAAAATCAGCTATCTTTTGAATTTCCTTTGGTTGGTAGTTGTGAGCCAATATTATTGCGTTTTTCTCTTCTTTTAATTTGTTTATTCTTTCTATTATATCCATGGTATATCCCTCAATTTTAGTGTTTTCAAGATTTATTAAAATTTAATTTAATAGTATATTCTAAAATATTTTGAAAAACACTTATAATTTATACCCGTGTTTCTCCAATCTCTCAATAACCATATCCCATGTTGGTAAATTTGTCTGGCATCCCTTTGCCTCAACTACATAAGACGCTGTTGAAGCTCCAATTAAACCACATTTCTCTAAATCATAACCCTTAATATAGGCAGATAAAAATCCAGCTCTGTAACTATCTCCAGCACCTGTTGGATCTACAACTTTCTCTGCCTTAATACATGGAATCTCTATTTTTTTATCTTTAGTGTATATTGTGCTACCCTTAGAACCTTTTGTTACTATAAGGGCATCAACTCTATCCAGATAGTCATCAATCTCAAAATTCAGTACCTTAGAAGCCCTTTCGAATTCGTGCTTATTCATAAATAAGAAGTTTGTGTGCTCAATTATCTCCAACAACATGTCTTTTGAGTATTGAGGCAAGTCCTGTCCAGGGTCGAAAGATACCAAATTGTTTCCATAAGCTTTTTTTGCACATTTTAAGTTAAACTCTGGGTCTCCAGTAGCTATATGGACAATCTCTGTATTGAAATTTGGAGGATTTAGCTCTTTATAGTGCTTAGCCGCCCCCCATAAGAAAAAAGTAATTTGGTTGTTGTCTTTATCCGTAAATATCCACGCTTTTGGTGTTTCTTCTTCTTCAGAATAGTAAATTTTAGAAATATTTATACCTAAATTTTTTAAATACCTCTCATACCCACTGTTTTTAAAATCATATCCAACACATGATAAAAGCTCTGAATCAACACCGAGTTTTTTTATTCCTACTGCTGTATTTGCCGCTGCTCCACCATAATACTTTCTCGCTGAAGGGATTTGAATTGAAGTATTCGGTTCTGGAAATTTTTCTACATTAAAAATATAATCAAGGGCAGTATGTCCTATACATGTAATCTTTTCCATTTTACCACCTAATTGTTAATAATATAAGGCTTTTGTAGAAATGGACGTTCTATTAATATTCAACATTCTTTGAGCGTCAAAGCTCCAAATTAGCATATAAACTGTGAAAGTCCTATAATAAGCAAAGCATTAAGTAAAATTAAAGTTAATGATAAGTAGTAATCTTTTATAGTAGATTAGCATAACGGTTTATATAGAATAATCTTTTAAAGTTAAAATTATTGAACTACTACTTAAAGATTTTTAGGTGAAATTATGATAACCATATCTGAAAATTCTGAAGCAAAGGAATTAATACCTATTGCCCAGGCAGTCCATATATTAGTTAATAAACTCCCTGTGGCTATGAGGAGCAAAAATAAACCAGGAGTTAGATTAGAAAAAGGGGAGGTTGTAGATACAAACTATGAGGGTTACGTGTTAAAAGTAGCTATTGAAAAAGGCGAAGTTGTTAGAGCAACACCCATTATAGGCCCTTACGCAGGACTTCCAGTTATAGTAACTCCAATAAAGGAGGGGGATAAAGTTTTAGGAGCTATCGGTGTAGTTGATATTACAGCAGGGGTGTTTGAAGATATTGTGGCCATTTCAAGAAGACCCGAGTTATACAAATTTTTACCAGAGGATGCATTTCCAAAATAAATTTTCAAGGTGATGGGATGAAAAAAGTGTTTATATATCCTCCAAACAGTTTGATATTAACAGATTTAGTTGAAAGATTTGGACATAAGCCGTTGAACTTAAATATAGTTATAGGAAAGTTGGTTAGAAATCCTGAGATAGATAGCCCTCCTATGAATATAACCGATGAAGAGCCAAAAAAAGGTTTAAAGTATGCTGCTGTAGAAGTTCCTTCTGGTGTTAGAGGAAGAATGGCTTTAATCGGCCCTTTAATTGAAGAGGCAGAAGCAGCGATAATAATGGATGATGCTCCAATAGCATTTGGATGTATCGGATGCCAAAGAACTAATGAACTAACACTTTATTTAGTTAGAAGAAGAAATATTCCAATTTTGAGGGTAAAATATCCTACAAATGAAGAAGAGGCAGAGATTTTAGTTAATAAGATAGCTAACTTCTTAAAAAGTTTAGAGAAAAATCAGGAAAAATTAAAAAAATAAAATTTTTGGTGATAAGATGGAATGTCCAAATAAGGAAATCAACTTAAAAAGATGTAACTGCAGTTATCCAGCTTGTTCTAAAAAAGGAATGTGCTGTGAATGCCTCCATTATCATTTAAAAAATAGACAATTGCCAGCTTGCTGTTTCCCAGATGATGTTGAAAAAACTTATGATAGAAGCTTTGAGAGGTTCGCAAAACTTGTTTTAGAAGGAAAAATTTAAAAATAACTTTTTTATTTTATTTTAGCAATTTATTCAACAATTGCAGATGCATAGCCAACAACTGCTGAATAATCTCCAGTTATGTCTCCAGATGTTGCGTAAGCCAATAAATTAGCTTTCTTAGCTCCCAAGGTTTTCATTGCTTTTAACATAGCTATCACTGGTCCATATCCACACATTGAGATGTTGTAATTTATAACATCCTCATATAACTCTTTTTCATTCATCTCCAAGATATGCTTAATAACTATAGCATCCTTTTTTGAAGCAATTTCTTGAGGTTCATAATGGGTTAAATCAGAGGAGGCAATAATAACTACTCTTCTATTTAACTCTTTAGCAATTTTAGCTATGAAATAACCCACTTCTACAGCAGTTTCATAGTCTTGAAACATCATACATATTGGAACTATCTTGAATTTAGCCACATTTAATAACTCCAAATGCTTTAAAAATGGCAGTTGCACCTCTATAGAATGCTCATTCAAATGGGCGGTTTCATCTAAATCAACTATTTCACACTTTGTCCATAACTCCTCAACGAATTCTTCATCACACCTTACATCCCCCAACGGTGTTCTCCAAATTCCATCCATTACACTAACTCCAGACCCTAAACCAGTATGATTAGGTCCTAAAATAACAGCAGTTATCTCTTCAAGGGCATCAACTCTCTTTGATAACTCATAATAGGAATGAGCCTGTATAGGCCCTGAATAAACATATCCTGCATGAGGACAGAGCAAACCAATAGGCTTTTCGTAAGTTCCATGAACTGGCATTGATTTCGGCCCAAATTTGTGTAAATAGCACTGTTCTATCATATCTATAAGCTCATCAGGATGTGAAGGGTAAAATAATCCTGCAACTGCTGGATACCTAATTTTAGTCATAATAACATCCCCCAATAACTATGGTTATTTAAAAATTGTTTGTTATTCTTTATATAGTTATTTGTGCATATATTTGACACTACAACACACAAAACCGAAAAGTTTTTATATTTTTACACATATGTGTATTATTAGAAAAAAATATTGAGGTGATAATATGTTCGGATGGGGAAGAGGATGGTTTGGCAGAGGTAGAGGATTTTGGAGATACTTCCCAGTTAGCACAGTTGGAGGAAGATACAGATACGTAGGGCCATGCAGATGTGGTCTCGGCCCTCATGCATTCTATGTTGATGAGAAAACTGGAGCTTTAGTTCATGCATGGGATTTATACAGAGGCTACGCCCCATATGTTGGAACAGATGAGAGAAGGTACTTAGAAGAAACCATAAGAGAGTTGGAAGAAGAAAAAAGAATGTTAGAAGAAGAGTTAGCAAGAATTAAAAAGAGATTAGATGAATTAAAGAAAGAGTAAGTGATACAATGGAAATGAAAAGATTTTTATGTGCAAAGTGTCAAAAAGTTATAGAAGTGCCTTATGGAGTTCCAAAACCAGATGTTTGCCCATACTGTGGAGCTCCAGCAACATTTATTCATAGAATCGACCCCGGAGGGAGAGGATTAGGCCCTGGAAGGGGTAGAAGATGCGGAATGAGAATGATGGGAAGATTCGGGAGGGAATAAATTTAAAATTTTCTTTTTTTTATTTTATATATCCAAATATTTAAATTAATTTTTAAAAAATAAAATAAAAATAAAGAAGAATAAAGAAGGCTTTTATTTCTTTTTAATCTCTTTTAACGCTTCTTCAACATCTGCATTTTCATGAACTATCTTACAAACAGCTCTTGTTATCCCTACAACATCATCGTGCTGGAATATGTTTCTACCAACTGCTACACCAGCAGCTCCAGCCTCCATGGCATCTTTAATCATCTGTAAAAATTCCTCATCTGTATTAGTTTTTGGACCTCCAGCAACTACAACTGGAGCTGGACAACCCTTAACAACATCTCTAAATGAATCAATATCTCCTGTATAACTTGTTTTAACTATATCTGCCCCTAATTCAGCTCCTAATCTCGCTGCATGAGCAACTAATTCTGGGTCTCTCTCATTTTGAATGTGTTTTCCTCTCGGATACATCATAGCAATTAATGGCATTCCCCAGTATTCACATGTCTCAGCAATCATACCCAAATCTCTGTATGCCTCCCAATCTTCCTCTGAACCAACATTTACATGAACTGAGACAGCATCAGCACCCATTCTAATGGCTTCTTCTACTGTTGTGACGATAACCTTCTTCAATGGGTTTGGTGATATAGCTGTCCCACCAGAGAGATGAATAATTAATCCAACATCTTTGCCATATCCTCTATGCCCATGTCTTACAATTCCTTTGTGTAAGAGGACAGCATTAGCTCCTCCTTCAGCAACATCATTTACCGTCTTTCTTATATCTATAAGCCCTTTAATTGGACCATTTGAAACTCCATGATCCATTGGAACAATTACAGTTTTTTCACTATCTCTGTTAAATATTCTCTCCAACCTTACAAGTTTCCCAAGATTTTTTATGTCCTTAAATAATTCCATATTCTCACATTTACAAATTTTATTTGTTTTATTTGATATAAAGTTAAACTTTTAATATAGAAATATCAGATATCAATATTTAAAATTTGTGTCTGTGGTGATTTGATGGTATTTAAAGCTTATGATATTAGAGGAGTTTATGGTAAAGAACTGGATGAGAGCTTTGCCTATTCCTTAGGAAAATGTATTGGTAAAAAATTCGAAAACAAAAAGATATTGGTAGGGAATGATGTTAGAATTGGTTCTAAAGAGCTTTTGCCCTATTTTATAGTTGGTTTAAAAGAATATGCTGATGTATTTTATGCAGGGACTATTTCAACCCCCTTAATGTATTTTGGAACTAAAGGAAAATATGATTTGGGAATCATCTTAACCGCCTCCCACAACCCTCCTGAATATACTGGCTTTAAAATGTGTGATAAAGATGCCATTCCTCTTTCTCCAATAGAAGAGATAAAACCAATATTTAAAAAATATGATTTAACGGAAAGTGTAAAAGAAGAAGCTAAAAGCATAAATTTGGATGACTTAAAGGTTGATATTATCAAGGAGTATAAAAAGTTCTTTTTGAAGAGGTGTGAAACATCAGATAAAAAGATAGCTGTTGATTTTGCCAATGGGGCTACAACAATAGCTGAGAAAGAAATTTTGAGTGAGTTGTTTGATAACGCAGTTTTTATAAACGATTATCCTGACGGGTCTTTCCCTGCTCATCAGCCAGACACATTAAAGATGGAATGCTTAAAAGATATTATAAGAGCAGTTAAAGAAAATAACTGTGATTTAGGTTTAATTTTTGATGGAGATGGGGACAGATTAGGAATAGTAGATGAAAATGGAAATGTTTTGAGGGGAGATATATTAACAGCAATAATAGCAGAAGAGATTTTAAAAGAAAAGCCAAAAGCTAAGATAGTTTATGATTTAAGATGCTCTAAGATAGTTCCAGAAATCATTGAGAAATTTGGAGGAATACCAATAAAAAGTAGAGTTGGGCACTATTTCATTAAAAAGTTAATGCATGAAATAGACGCTGAATTTGCTGGAGAGCTAAGTAATCACTTTTACTTTAAAGAAATTGGTTATTTTGAAAGCCCATTATTAGCTTTAAGCTATATTTTAAAAGCCATGGAAGAAGAAGGAAAAACTTTATCCGAACTAAATAAAGAATTTAGCAAATATCCTCACAGTGGGGAAATAAACTTTAAAGTTAAAGATCAAAAGTACATTATGGAAAAGATAAAGGAGTATTTTAAAGATTGTGAGCTTGAAGAGTTGGATGGAATATCTATTTATTGTAAAAACTTCTGGTTTAATTTAAGGCCTTCAAATACTGAGCCGTTGTTAAGATTAAATTTAGAAGCAAATGATGAAGAAACAATGAAAGAAAAGGTCGAGGAAATTAAAAATTTAATTGCAGAGCTTGATAAATCTTTAGAATAACAACTTTTCAAATTTTTATGGTTGTGTCATTAATATACACTAAACCAAAATCTTTATATATCAGTTTGTAGTTATAGTAATTCTGCCTGTTTTAGATTGAGAGAAGCGGGGTAGGGTAGCCAGGTCCATCCCGCCGGGCTCATAACCCGGAGATCGGAGGTTCAAATCCTCCCCCCGCTACTATTTGTATATTTTGATATATTATATTTACATATTTAGATATAGAAATTAATGTTTATCTATGGATTTTAAGAGCTTTTGAAGTTTATCTTGTTTTCTTTTTATAGAAAAACCAATTTTTGTAGCAAAGTTCTTAATAGATTCTTTTCTATGGATTGATAATCTATAAAAATCGTCTTTATAATGGTAAATTTCACCTCTAATATTTGATTCAGTTCCTTTTTTCTTTGCTATGTGGATTGTTGAATGTATATCTAACTTTTTTAATAACTCTTTTGAAAATTCCAAAAGTTCTAAATCATAATTTTCTAATGCTATTTTATCTGAAGTAACGTATCCCTCACTATCAAAAAATCCTCTTAAAAAATCTTCAGGATATTTTTCAGCAATTTTAAAAAGCTCTTCCTTATTTTGATTTAAAAACTTATACAAACTTTTACTACTTGCCTCAACATACCATCTATTGCTTCTTGTTTTCTCTTCAATATGGCTAACTGTTGGATTTAATCCGATTTTTATTAAATCATCTTTAACAACTTCTGCAAAGTCCTTATCAACAACTTTAACTCTAAAATAGTAAGCTCCTGTCTTTTTTCTATAATAAATGTTACCATCTCCAAAATAGACACCAATTATATAGGAAAGTTCAGGAGATGGAGATAAATCCAAAAATTTTATTTTATTGAAAGGGTTGTTTGTATTTTTACACCACCTAATAATCGTAGATTTAGAAATTTTAATATCTCTCTCAATCTCAATCTTTTTGGATATTTGAGAATAGCTAAAATTTTGCTTCCTTAATAATCTAACATAATCTATAAGCTCCAAAATCTCTTTTTGAGAAAGTTCTTTAAGATTAACCATGTTATCAACAAAATAAGTGATAAATATTAAGAGAAATGTCCCCCCTATATCCTACCCTCTCTCATCCTTGGCTCTGCCATGTCGAGAGCGTGGGCCGTAGGGGGTAAAAATAGTTTTTTAAGTTTATTAAAAAATAAAGGTGAAGATATCCTAAAGTAGGGAATTTATTCTAATTTAAGTCCTTTTCTTTCTCTAATTTGCTTAATTAATTGCTCTTGCATCTCTCTTGGGACTTTTTCATATCCAGCAAACTCTATACTCCAGAGACATCTACCCTGTGTAGCTCCCCTAATAGCTCCAGCGAATCCAAACATCTCTGCAACAGGACACTTAGCTTTAATAATTGCCATATCTCCTTCTTGCTCCATATCTAAGATTTGTCCTCTTCTGTTGCTAATCTCTCTCATCGCTGCTCCCATGAAGTCCTGAGGTGTGTTAATGAATACGAACTGCATTGGCTCTAATAATACTGGTTTTGCTTGCATCATTGCATCTCTAATACCAAATCTTGCTGCTGGAATCATTTGTGCTGGCCCTCTGTGGATTGCATCCTCGTGTAAGACAGCATCCATTAACTTGACTTTAACTCCCTGACACTTCTCTGCTGCTAAAGGCCCATTTCTCATAGCCTCTTTGAACCCTTGGATAATTAGCTCTTTAACTTCATCTAAATGAACAATACCTCTTGTCATGTTAATGAGGACGTTTCCTTCATAGATACACATTACTCTCTTAGCCTCTTCTGGGTCCATTCCTGCCTTAATTAATTCCTGAACAATCTTGTCATCTAACTTCCTCTTTGTATCTACATCTGGGATTTTACCTTCTTTGTATGCTTGTAAAACTCCCTCTTCTAATGGTTCAACTACAAAGTAAAGTTTGTTATGCTTGTTTGGTGATTTACTCTCAATTACTGGAGATTTATCTGTTACTGTCTCTCTGTAGACAACGATTGGCTGCCCAACCTCAACTGGAATTCCTGCATCTCTCTCAATCTTTAACTTTGTGATAATCTCAATGTGTAACTCTCCCATACCACTCAATAAGTGCTCTCCAGTCTCTTCATTAATTTCTACTCTAACTGTTGGGTCTTCTCTTGCAACCTGTCTTAAAACTTCAATTAATTTTGGTAAGTCCTTGGTGTTCTTTGCCTCAATAGCTACTGTAATAACTGGCTCACTGATGTGTGTTATAGCTTCGAATGGTTCAATTATCTTATCTGGGGAACAGATTGTTTCTCCTGCTGAAGCCTCTTTTAAACCAACTAATGCACAGATGTTTCCTGCTGAAATGCTCTCTACCGGAATTCTCTCTGGTCCCATGAAGACAGATACTTGCTGAATCTTTGCCTTCTGCTGGTTATTTACCATATAAACTTCGTCTCCCTGCTTAATTCTACCACTGAATAATCTACAAACTGAAACAGCTCCAGCGTGTTTGTCCATGATAATCTTAGTAATAACTCCTGCTAATGGTCCGTTAGGGTCGCAGTTAAGCATAGCTTTTCCAGCTTCTGATTCCAAATCTCCTTTCCATAAGTGTGGAATTCTGTATTTCTGAGCTTCTGGTGGGCTTGGTAAGTGTTTAATAACCATATCTAAAACAACTTCGTGTAATGGAGCTTTTTCAGCTAATTCATCTTGCTTATCTTCTTCACAGTACTTGATTATATCTTTGAATGTAATTCCACTCTTCTTCATAAATGGAACTGAAATTGCCCAGTTGTTGTAAGCTGAACCAAACGCAACACTTCCATCTTCAACTCTAACTAACCATTTGTCTTTAAACTCTTCTGGAGCCATCTTTCTAATTAAGTTGTTAATGTCATTGATAATTTTGATAAATCTGCTCTGCAACTCTTCTGGTGTTAATTTCAACTCGTTAATTAATCTATCTACCTTGTTAATGAAGAGAACTGGCTTAACTCTCTCTCTTAAAGCCTGCCTTAAGACAGTCTCTGTTTGAGGCATAACCCCCTCAACAGCACATACAACAACTATTGCCCCGTCAATAGCTCTCATAGCTCTTGTAACGTCTCCTCCAAAATCAACGTGTCCTGGGGTGTCAATTAAGTTAATTAAATACTCTTTTCCTTCATAGGTGTGAACCATTGAAACGTTTGCAGCGAAGATTGTAATTCCTCTTTGTGCCTCCTCTTCATCAAAATCTAAAGCTAATTGCTCTCCAGCTAATTCTTTTGAAATCATTCCTGCTCCAGCTAATAAGTTATCTGATAATGTTGTTTTTCCGTGGTCAATGTGTGCACAGATTCCAATATTTCTTATTCTATCGTACTTTTCCATTAACTCCTTAATTTTAGCAATCATCTTTGCTCTTTTTCCCATATCCCTTCACCTTATTTTTAGTTGTTGAGTTAATTTGCTAAAAGTTTAAAAGCTTAGTAGGTCGTTGAGATGATAAAGGTTGATATAGTATTGAAAAGGCACATATAGTATAAATTTATCTTGCTGACTGAGCAACTCTCTCTGTCTCTTCTTTCTTCCTAACTGCATAGCTTTTCTGCATGTCTCCTCTTGCAGCTGCAATTATCTCTTCAGCTAATGCCTCTTCAATTGGCTTCTTGCTTTTGTGAGCAGCCATGTAAGCTCCAATAGCGATGTTTCTTAAAGCAACATCAATTCTTCTTAATGATGAACAATCAACTGATTGTAAATAGACAATTCCTCCATATGAAATTCTTGTTGTATCTTCTCTTGGTCCAGCGTTTTCAATTGCATCCACTAAAACTTGAATTGGGTTTTGCTTAGTTCTTTTTTCAATAATTTCAAAAGCATTTTCAACTATTTTTAATGCTTTTAATTTTTTACCTGTATTTTCTTCTCTTCTCATAACTTTATTTACTAATCTCTCAACAATGTTCATTTTTGCTTTTTCAAACTGTCTCTTTGTGTATCTTCCTGCTGTATGTGGGACATAGATTGGTGTTAAGTTTATGTAGTTTCTTAAACCTGGGTCTTTAACAACAACATCCTTTGTACTCCATTTTCCAAATATCTTAATTTCATCAAGTTCCAAATTACCACCTCATCTCTAACTCTTTCAAAATTTTTAATAAATATTAGGTATGGAAATTTATCTTTTGATTTTCTCTTGTCTTCCTCTAACTAATTCTCTCAATGAGTTTCTACCAACCATTATAACCTTATACTTAACTCCTGGAATGTCCCCCTTAGCTCTTGGCCCTTTAGGCCCTCCAATACCTTCAATAATAACTTCATCGTGCTCATCAATGAAGTTTATAGCGTGGTTTCCTGGACAGAAAGCAGTGACAACTCTACCGTTTTTAATTAACTGAACTCTGACACACTTTCTAATAGCTGAGTTTGGCTGCTTTGCCTCTAAACCAACTTTTTCAATAACTATTCCTCTTGCCATTGGTGCTCCTTCTAATGGGTCATACTTCTCCTTCAATTTTAAAACTCTTCTAACATATTTATAGTCGTGCCATCTACACCATTTTCTTTTTAATCTTAATTTTCTTCCAGCAAATTCTCCTCTTGGTGATTTACTTCCACTCATAATCTTCACCTTTACTTTTTAATTGTATGTTTAGATTATGACATTATTAATTTAATCTTCAATAAATTTCAAACAGCATATACATATAAATATTTTTTACTCGTTAGTAGTTTCTTTTACATCCTGTTGAGCTTCAACTTCTTGAGCAGCTTCAGGTTGTTTTTCAGCTTGTTCTTGCTGCTGCTCTTTGGCTACAGGTTTTCTTGCTCCTCTTCTTTTAAATCTTTGATTTTCAACAATAACTTTTATTTTTGTAATTTTTGTATGTCTTTTTAAAATCTTTAAAGCTCTTTCTAAGTTTTTACCTTTTTCTCCAAAAACCGCTCTTCTAACTTTTGGATTTATTTTGATAAAAGCAACAACATCTTTCCCTACTCTCTTAACCCATACATCCTCTAACTGTATTGGTGCAAATATATTTCTTATAAACTTCCTCCAGTCGTCTGAGTATTCAATAATATCAACTTTCTTTCCAAATTTCTCCTCTGCTGTTTTAACGTTCTCTCCACCCTTCCCAATTGCCGCTCCTACATCTCCCTCCTTCACAATAAAAGCGACCCTTTCATCATTTAATATACAGTCGATTATAGGAACATTAGCAATTTTTTCAAAAAATCCAATTTTCATAATTTCTTCTGTTGTTAATCTTACCTTAGCCATTATTCACCACCTTCCTTCTTCTCTACCAGCTCCATAATGTTTGAGAGCCCTTCATCTAAAACCAAAAGAGCAGCAACTGGGAAAGGTTTCCCACAAACCGCTCCCAGTTCTAATGATGTTATTTTGTGTTGATAAACTGGGATGTTCGATAACTTAGCATAGTATTTGACATCTTCCTCTAAGTCCTTTGGAATGTTTCCTGCTAAAACTACTAACTTACCTTCTCCGTGTTTAACGAATTTTATTGTTCTTTTTGAACCTAAAATTACTTTACCTGTATCTACTGCGGTTCTAATTGCTTTATTCACATCCATAGTCTCCCTCCTTCTCATTTTTTACTCCGGAGGGATTTCTTAGGACTTTCGCAGGCAAATATATTTTAACTTTGGAACTTAGACGTCTAAGGGATGTTAATATTCAACATAAAACATTTACTCCTGCGAAAGTCCTAACTCCCTACCGGTAAGAATATTGGTTTTCGATAATAGTTTCTCTATATTTATATACTTTTTGGATGAATAAAAATATCAAAAATTGTGTTGATTTTTGTTTAAATTTTTTGAAGGTCAGAGAAGGGCGCGTTCATCATTTATAAGTTAATCAGAACATCGATGTCTCATCATCCCTTACAAAATAGTTATTTATTATAATAGATGTTTATATGTTAAAAGTGAATTTTAATATAAAAACTTTACTCTTCCTCATTTCTACCCTCTTCATATTCTCTATCTATTGTTAGTTCAACACATCCGGTTCCAAGATATATTGGTTTTCCAACAATAACGTTTTCTATAACTCCTTTCAGCTTATCAACATCTCCTCTTTCTGCAGCTGCATATAGATGCTTAACTGTCTCCTCGAATGCTGCTCTCGCTAAGACAGAACCCTTCTCTCCAGCAACCCCATGCCTACCTATTGGCTTAACTTCTCCATCAGCAGTCATCATATCTGCCACTAACATCAAATGCCTTATATCAACTTCCAACCCCTGTTGCTCTAATGTGTTCCTCATCTCATTAATTATGGCATTTCTTGCCGCCTCTATACCTAAAACTTCTTGTATTTCAATAATGTTGTTTGTTATTGTTCTTGTTGTATCAACGCCTTCAATTTTAAATACCTCTCTTAAGTTTGAACCTTGAGTATATAAAACGTACTCATCTTTCTCTTTTTTAACTAAAACTCTTTCAATTCCTGGAATTCCTTTCAACTGAATATTTTTGATTTTTGGGATTCTCTTTCTAAGAGCTTTTATTGATGGTGTCTTTATTTTTAAATACAATACACTTCCTTCAACATCAATCTTTACCTTTAATTTTTTCTTAATTGCCTCAACAACATCATCTATTGTTAATCCTCTATCAGCCAATCTTTCCTCATCCAACTCAACCTTTATAGATTGAGTCCATAAATCTATACTAATACTTTCAGCTATACTTCCTAAGGTTAAACTCTCAATCTCTTTTGCTATCTCTTCAGCTTTCTCTCTGCTGTTATATTCTTCTTTTAAATAGATAGTCATAATTGGTGTTGAAGGCTCTTTTCTTGCATCTACAATCTCAATCATCCTTGGCAAACCTAAGGTAACGTTAATCTCTGCAACCCCTGCATAGTGGAAGGTTCTCATCGTCATTTGAGTCCCAGGCTCTCCAATGGATTGAGCCGCAACAATTCCTACTGCCTCATAAGGTTCTACTAAAGCTTTTCTATAGGCATTAACAACCTCATCAATAATCTCTTCTACCATATCATCTGTTAAATCCTTCTCTTTAGATAATTTTTCAAATAGCTCATCCTTTAATGATTGTGGCAAATCCAAACCTTCAATTTTTTGTTTTATTACTTCCATATCCATGTATTCCCACCTTAAAAATATTAAAAAGTTGTTTAAAAATTTTTAAAACTTATTTGTTGTATTTCATCTTAACTTTATCAATTATTCTGTCAATATTAACTGCCTTACCTCTATCTGCAAGCATTGGGTCAATTCCATCCTCTCCATATTTAAACTGAATCATAATTCCTCTTGAATCTCTAACTGTTCCATCAAACTCTGTTTTTAAGTCTTGTAAAGCGTTAATTAATCTTCTCTGCATGTAACCAGACTGAGCTGTTCTAACTGCCTGGTCAACCAATCCTTCCCTACCTCCCATTGCGTGGAAGAAGAATTCTGTTGGACTCAAACCTTTCTTATAACTACTTCTAACAAACCCGTGAGATTTTGCTCCTAAATCTCCTTTTTCGAAGTGTGGGAGAACTCTACCTCTATAACCTCTAAAGATCCTTTTACCTCTAACTGACTGCTGCCCTAAACATGCCGCCATCTGTGTTAAGTTTAAGATATTCCCTCTTGCCCCAGTAACTGCCATGATAACTGCATGGTTGTCTAAACCTAAGTATCTTTCAGCGATTGCCCCTGCTTTATCCCTTGCCTCTCTTAAAACATTGCTTATATATGCCTCTCTTGACTCTTCCAAGTTTAAACCTGGAAGCAATTCAAGTTCTCCTCTTTCATATTTTTCAATAATTTCTTTAACTTTTTCTTCTGCTTCATCTAAAACTTTTTCAATCTCTTTTAATGCTTCTTCTGGTAAATCTTCATCATCAATACCTGTTGTAAATCCTCTTAGCATCACTGCCCTTATTGCCATCTTAGTAGCTGAATCTAAGAACTTCCTCCCAGCTTCTGGACCGAATTCTTTAACTATTGTGTGTAAGATTAAACCTGCCTCTGCCCCGTAACCGTTTTTATCAATAACTCCTTTGATTAGCTCTCCATCTTTTATTACTACATAAGCATCATAAGGACAGTCCTCTTTCTTACACTCATCACACTTTCTACAAATCTTTGCCTTATACCTCAAGTTTAATCCTTTTGGTAATGCTTTACTGAATATCTTCTTACCTGAATATAACGGAACTCCATTCTCTACTTTATCTGGCTCCCATAACTCATCCTTTATTCCTCCACTTCTTAGAATTAGGGTAGCTTCATCTTTTGTGAAGTAGTTTGAAGTTAAGAGATAAGCTCCTGAGATAAAGTCGTGTATAGCTCCAATAATCGGCCCTCCGAATCTTGGAGAGAGGATA
Source organism: Methanocaldococcus sp. FS406-22 (assembly GCF_000025525.1). Taxonomy (NCBI): domain Archaea; kingdom Methanobacteriati; phylum Methanobacteriota; class Methanococci; order Methanococcales; family Methanocaldococcaceae; genus Methanocaldococcus; species Methanocaldococcus sp. FS406-22. Next base: position 1,613,606 of record NC_013887.1, on the reverse strand, counting down.
TGTTTCTCTACCAACATTAAAGCCTCTGCCTCTGCTCTTGCTTCCTCTGACTGTGGGACATGTAAGTTCATCTCGTCTCCGTCGAAGTCAGCGTTATATGGTGGACAGACACACAAGTTGTGTCTAAATGTTCTGTATGGGAGGACTCTAACTCTATGTGCCATAATAGACATTCTGTGCAATGATGGCTGTCTGTTGTATAAAACGATATCTCCATCCATTAAATGTCTTTCAACAATATCTCCTTCTTTTATATTCTCTGCCCAGAAATCTTTATTGCTTTCAGTTATCTTAACCTTAAATTCTTGCTCTGTCCCATCCCTACCAACCATCTTTCTTATAACATAATTAACCCCTGGGTGTTTCTCTGAACCATTTCTTAATAATTGCCTAATTCTCTCAATGTTGTATTTTGTTACCTTCTCTGGGACAGTTAGCTCTTTAGCCACAACCTCTGGAACTCCAACCTCATTAATACTTAAGCATGGGTCTGGAGAGATGACAGTTCTTGATGAGAAGTTAACCCTCTTACCAGCTAAGTTGTACCTGAATCTTCCCTCTTTACCTTTCAATCTTTGGGCTAAAGTTTTTAATGGTCTTCCACTTCTGTGCTTAGCTGGGGGGATTCCAGGAGCTTCGTTGTCGAAGTATGTGTTAACATGATACTGCAAGAGATTCCACAAGTCCTCAATAATTAAGTTTGGTGCTCCTCCTTCAATGTTTTCCTCTAATCTATTGTTAATTCTAATGATATCAACTAACTTGTGAGTTAAATCATCTTCACTTCTTTCTCCAGTCTCTAAGGTGATTGATGGTCTTACTGTTACAGGAGGAACTGGTAGAACTGTGAGAACCATCCACTCTGGTCTTGCAACCTCTGGATTTAATCCTAATAAGATGCAATCTTCGTCTGGAATCTTCTCTAAGATTTCTCTAACGTCTGATGGAGTTAGTGTTTTTTCTTCATTACCATCAATTCTATAGTATGTTGTAGGCTTCTCAAACTTTATATCATATTTAATCTCCCCACAGTATGGACAGATCGTAACTTTTGAAGCCTCTTTATAAACTTCTTCACAAACCTCCCACTTGTTTCCACCGTCTCTCTCCAACTTTTTCATCTTTTCTAAAATCTCTCTTCTTTTAGCTTCACTTATTGCTACTCTTCCACAGTGTGGACAAACTGCCTTCAATATCTTGTATATTGTTTTGGCAAATCCTATATGAATTACTGGTTTAGCTAACTCTATATGTCCAAAATGCCCTGGACATTCTCCAATTCTTCCTCCACATGTTTTACAAACTAAACCAGGGTCTATAACCCCTAATCTTGTGTCCATTAAACCTCCATCTATTGGATAACCATCCTCATCATAGGTATCTGGTGTAACTATCTTAGCCACTGACATCTTTCTTATGTAATCAGGAGATAACAAACCAAACATTATTTCTCCAATTTCTTTTGGGATATCATACCTCTCCATCAACATCACCAGGAGTTAAGGATTTAATTTTAAAATTTTAAAATTTAGTAAGTTTAAAATTTAGGAAATTATTGTTTCTCTTCAACTTTCTCCTTCTCTAATTTTTCAACAAAGTCTTTAAAGTCCTCTAATTCAACCTTATCTCTAACCTTAATTCTTGGTAGGATGCACATACTCTTCAACTCATCCAACAACAGCTTAAATGCATAAGGTATTCTGACAAATGGTATCTTCTTAGAGTTGTAGAGGTTTTCAATCTCTCCACATATTGGACAGTATTTTATACCTCTCTTGTAATCTAATATAGCGAAATCTCCACATTTTGAACAGATACAGATATCGTAAGGGTCAGATTCATCCATAAGTCTCTCTTTTAATAGCATAGCTGCACCATGCCCTATCAATACATCCCTTTCCATCTCTCCAAACCTTAAACCTCCCTCTCTTGCCCTACCTTCTGTTGGCTGTCTTGTTAACACTTGGACAGGCCCTCTACTTCTTGCATGTATCTTTCCAGCAACTAAGTGGTGCAATTTCTGGTAGTATGCTATACCAATGTAAATCTCTACCTCAAACTTCTTTCCTGTTTTACCATCATACATAACCTCTTTACCATGGTGCTTAAATCCTAAAGCCTCTAAAGCTTTTCTTAAATCCCACTCTTTTTCTCCGCTAAATATAGTTCCATCTATTCTTCTTCCCTCTAAAGCTCCTACTTTACCTCCAAGCATCTCTAATAACTGCCCAACGGTCATTCTTGATGGAATTGCGTGTGGGTTAATTATAATATCTGGAACTATCCCACTCTCTGTAAATGGTAAATCTTCCTGTGGAACTGTAAGCCCAATAACCCCCTTCTGCCCATGTCTTGAAGCAAACTTATCTCCAAGCTCTGGAATTCTTAAATCTCTAACTTTGACTTTAACTAATCTATTTCCTTCTTTTGTTTCGGTTAATATAACCTTATCAATATATCCTTCCTCTCCATGTCTTACAACAACTGATGAATCTCTTCTCTGTGGTTTAACTTGGATTGTTATCTCATGCTCCTCTAAGAATCTTGGTGGGGAGGTTTTACCAACAATTACATCTCCACCTTTTACATGAGCTTCTACAGCGGCAATTCCATCCTCTTCTAAGTATTTATAAGCTTCTTCTGATCTATAACCTCTAACTCCCTTATCAGGAATCTCAAATCTATCCATCTGTCCTCCAGGATACCTCCTCTCACATGCATCGTAAGTTCTAAAGAATGTGCTTCTTCCTAAACCTCTATCAATAGCTGATTTATTAAAGACGATAGCATCCTCCATGTTGTATCCTTCATAGCTCATAATGGCTACAACAAAGTTCTGTCCTGCAGGTCTCTTATCAAATCCTAAAATCTCTTGATGCTTAGTTCTAACAATTGGTACTTGTGGATAGTGGAGATAATGCCCTCTTGTATCTAATCTCCATTTTATATTGCTCATTGGAATTCCTAAGGATTGTTTCCCCATTGCTGCAGCCATTGTAATTCTTGGAGCTGAGTTGTGTTCTGGATATGGAGCAACCCCTGCCCCAATACCCAATATTGTGAGTGGGTCTATCTCTAAGTGGGTGTGTTTCTCAGTTAGCTCTTCTTCGGATAAAGCTATATAAGCATTCTCCTCTTCTTCAGCATCTAAATACTCAATAATCCCTTCTTTAACTAAATCTGAAAATGTAATCTCTCCTTTCTTTAATTTCTCAATATGTTCCTTAGTTAATTTTGGTTTTCCATTCTCTACAACTATTAATGGTCTAACAATTCTCCCAGCATCCGTGTTTATGTGAATGTCGTTACTCTCTTCATGATAAGCAACTGTTGTATATTGAGGGAGTTCTCCTTTTCTTCTTGCCTCCTTAATAAAATTAACGAGTTCTTCTGGTTTATCTGTAGTTCCAATCAACTTTCCATTAACATAAATATTTACTTCCCTTGATGCCAAGTTTTTCACCTAAAGAGATTTTTATTTAGACCTTTGAAAAGTTTTTGTTATAACAAAAACTTAGCAAAAACTAACAATTAAATAGATTTTATTAAGAGAGGTTAATTCCAAAGGATTTTAATAATTCAATAACTTTGCTGTCATCCTCTTCTCTTGTAACTTTACACATTATAGCAAAGTTCTTAACAAGACCACAGTTTGGCCCCTCTGGAGTTTCTGATGGACATATCTTACCCCAGTGTGTTCCATGCAGTTCTCTTGCTTCAAAGTGTGGCTGTGACCTTGATAATGGTGAAACAATCCTTCTCAATTGAGAGTTTGTAGCTAAGTAACTTGTTCTATCTAAGAGCTGGCTTACCCCAGTTTTTCCTCCAACCCATGTCCCAGTTGCCATAGCGTGTTTAATTCTTTCAGTTAATATATCACTCCTTACAGCAGCTTGAATTGATGGGGTTTTGTTTCTCAATGTCTGTCTCTCCAATTGGTATTTTATATCCTTAACAAGTTGGCTGAAAGCATATCTAAACAAATCTTCCATTAAGTCTCCTGCTAACTTAGCCCTCTTATATGCGTAGTGGTCTTTATCATCCTCTCCTCTATATCCAAAGTAAAGTTCTAAAGCGTTTCTTGTCATTATTCCTAAGAATCTAATTTTCTTTGGGAAATCTTCTTTTGTAACTCCTAAATGTGGCAGTAAATAGTTGCATAAAACTGTTTCAGCCCTCTTTAATCTATAATCCTTTGCCTGCCCTGGAGCTACTCTCTTTCCAATAAACTCTAAAGCTTCTTCAGGAGTGTTTATATTGTGCTCTTCCCTAATCTCTTGGATATTTAAAACAATCTCCATAAAGAATCTTTCATCATTAATTGCCTCAATAATGTCTTTATCTGTCTCAGCCCCAAGTGCTTTCATCAATATAACCAATGGAATCTGCCCTGGCATTCCTGGGAATGTAGCATATAACAAACCATCAGGATGTCTTTCTACTGTACATAAAGCCCTAAATCCATGTCTTGTTGAGAACACTTTTGCAACATCTACAAGTTTCCCACTTCTCTCTGCCTTTTCACACAAAATTCTATTTGGAATTAAATCTTCTTGGGTAATTAAAACCTTTTCAGTCCCATTGATTATAAAATAGCCAAAGGGGTCTTCAGGGTCTTCCCCCAACTCTATAAGCTCTTCTCTTGATTTTCCGTACAAGTGACAGATTTTTGAACCAAGCATTACTGGAAGTTCACCAATATAAACTTCTACTGTTTCTCCTACTATCTCATTCTCCCCTTCACCAATAATTGGGGTCATCTCTAAGTATAATGGAACTGAATATGTTAAATCTCTAATCCTCGCTTCCATTGGAGTTATTGGTCTTATTGAACCATCTGCCTCCTTAATAACAGGTTTTCCTACTTTAATTTTCCCTAATTTAACTTTATATCCACCAGTAATCTCTGTTTCAATATAACCAACTTCATCAATAATTTTTTGTAATCTGTTTTCCACAAAATCGTTGTATGACTCTATCTGGTGGTCTATTAAACCATGTTCTTTAAAATAAGCATCTACTAATTCTCTCATGATTGCCACCTATTTTAAATAATCCTTTTAATGACTAACCTATAAGCTACACTAACTCCAGCAGTTGGGCTATTTCTAATTATTCTAATGACATCTCCCTCTTTAGCTCCAATCTCCTGAATAACAGGGTCGTCTTCATAAATTTTTGGCAGTTGCTGAATCTTTATATTGTATCTCTTCAAAATCTCCTCAACTTCTTCTTTAGGAACTATTTCATGCTTTGGAACCAGTATGTGGTCTGTGACCTTCAAGGTTACTCCTCCCTACCATTTTGTTTAAATATAATTAATGATAAAATTAAGTTAAAAGAGATTTGAGATAATGATGGATAAATGTGATGCATCCTTAAAAATATTTTTTTCTCATATTTATTTTTTACTTTTATTGCTCTATAAAGATATTTTTTCATTTAAATTTATTGTTAATTCTTCACAGCTATCTTAGCTTTCTTTTTAGTTCCCTCCTTTAAATTTTTAACAAACTCCTCTAACTCTTTTAAAAATTTTTCCTCATCTTTTATCTTCCCATTCTCATCAACATATTTTTCGACAATCTTAACAATTGCACTTCCAACGATAGCACCATCAGCTATATCAGTTATTTCCTCAACATGTTCCCTCTTTGAGATTCCAAAACCAACACATGCTGGGACTTTTGAAAACTTTTTAACCCTCTTTATAAGCTCTTTTGTCTCTTCAGCTACTTTCTCTCTTGCTCCAGTAATCCCAGTTACAGAGACAACATAAACAAACCCACTGCACTTCTCCAAAATTTTTTTAAGCCTATCATCCGGTGTTGTAGGGGCTACCAAAAATATCAAATCAACTCCATACTTCTTACAGCAGTTATATAGGCTGTCTGCCTCTTCAATTGGTAAGTCTGGGACTATAATTCCAGCTATACCAACTTCCTTACATTTTTTAACAAACTCTTCCTCACCCATTTTAAATATTATGTTATAGTAGGTTAAGAAAACCTTTGGGACATTTGGAGCTTTTTCATTCAATCTTTTAGCCAACTCAAATGCTTTTAATGGATTCATACCACTGTTTAAAGCCCTAACATCTGCCTTTTGTATGGTAATCCCATCTGCAACTGGGTCTGAAAACGGAATACCTATCTCAACAATATCAGCATGTTTGCAGATAACCTCCAAAGCCTTTTCTGAAATCTCTAAATCTGGGTCTCCTCCAACATAAAACGCAACAAATGCCTTTTCTCCCTTCTTTTTTAGTTCTTCAAATTTTTCTGATATTTTCATAATATCCCCCAAAATGTTTGATAAAATAATTTTAAATCTCTCTCCCTAAAGCCTTAGCAACTGTATGAACGTCTTTATCTCCTCTTCCAGACAAATTAATAACCATTATGTCATCTTTATCCAACTTATCTGCTAATTTAACAGCATAAGCTAAGGCATGAGAGCTTTCCAATGCTGGCAAAATACCCTCTAATCTACATAGTAATTGGAAAGCCTCTAAAGCTTCATCATCAGTTACACAAACTGCCTTAATCCTTCCCTCATCCTTTAAAAATGATAACTCAGGCCCTACTCCTGGGTAGTCCAAACCAGCTGAGATGCTGTAACTCTCTTCTATCTGTCCAAATTCATCCTCTTTAACGTAAATCTTAGCTCCATGCAAAACTCCAACTTCTCCAGCACAGAGTGATGCTCCATGCATACCTGTTTCTATCCCTTTACCTCCTGCCTCAACAGCATAAAGCTCAACATCATCATCCAAAAACTCATAAAATGCCCCTATTGCATTACTTCCTCCTCCAACGCATGCAACGATAACATCTGGCAGCCTTCCTTCTTTCTCTAATATCTGCTCTCTAATCTCCTTACCAATAACTCTCTGAAACTCTCTAACCATCATTGGATATGGATGAGGGCCGAGAGCAGAGCCAAGCAAGTAGTAGGTAGTTCTAACGTTGGTTGTCCAATCCCTCAACGCCTCATTTACAGCATCTTTTAATGTCTGTGAGCCACCAAATACTGGAATAACCTTAGCTCCCATCAACTCCATCCTAAAGACGTTTAGCTTTTGCCTCTCAACGTCCTTAGCTCCCATATAGATAACGCATTCCAAACCAAGCTTTGCACATGCTGCTGCTGTTGCTACTCCATGCTGTCCAGCTCCAGTTTCAGCTATAACCCTCTTCTTACCCATCTTTTTAGCTAATAAAGCTTGCCCTAAGGCATTGTTTATTTTATGAGCTCCTAAGTGGGCTAAATCCTCTCTCTTTAAATAAACTTTACATCCCAATTCTTCACTCAATCTCTCAGCATAGTATAGAGGAGTAGGTCTCCCAACGTAGTCTCTTAATAAAGCATAGAACTCTTCTCTAAAGTTCCCTTCATTGTTTATCCAAAATCTTTTAAATGCCTCTTCCAATTCAGCTATAGCTGGCATCAATGTTTCTGGAACAAATTTACCTCCATAAATACCAAATTTTCCATTTTCATCTGGATACATGTCTTTGTATTTCTTCAAGATGAACACCTCAAGAAATGTAATTAGATTTCTGAAATAATTATAATAATGCATACTTATACATTTTGAATATAGGGCTTTTACAGGAATAAATATTCTGTTTTTAATATATAAACTGCAAAAAGATTTATTAAACTTAGTGAAGTGTTAAAACACCAACCAATATATAGCCTAAAAGAATATATAAAAAAGATTTTTCTTTTTTATGTTCATAGATGTGAGGGACAAGCATAAGGAATGCCCCTAAAAACACACCTCCAGAAAATGCCAAGAGTATTTTTGGAGAGATATTTTTCAATGTTATTAATCCAACGACAGTCCCTATAACAGTGCCTAAAGATACAGCAACCCCTATATAGAATGGATTTTTATAAACTCCCTTCAGTGGAGACATTAGAACAAATCCAGCTGGTAGTTTATGCATTAATATGGCAAGATATAGAGGAAGGCCAATATTACTAATATACGAGACAGCTATAATAAGTCCATCTATAAATGTGTGGATAAAGAATGATATTGGGTAAATAAACTTAATTTTAAGCTCTTTTTCTAATCCATTACACTCTATGCAGTATTTTTTTGATAATGGGCAGTATGCAAGATATGTCTCAATAAGATAAACAGTAACCATTCCTAAAATTACAAATACTGCAAATGCTTTAGAGAAAGATTTTGGAATCAGTATTAAAGTTGCAACTCCAAATATAAATCCAAAAGAAATAGCCTCGAATTCATATTTATATTTTAAAGATACGGAATAATATGCCAAAATTTCCCCAATGCACATAATAATGAAACTTAAAATTGCAATAAATATTGGAATTTCATTCATGGCAGCCACCAAGTAAATTATCTTTACTTTTATTGTTATTATTTCTATTTTCATTTTATAGTTTTTTGCAAAATATCTTGGAATGAATAAGGCACATAACGAACGCCTTCTCAAAGGAAGGCGTTCAAATCTTCCATATTGATGTTAATAAGTTTTGCAAAAAACTATATTTAAGCTTAGTAATTTGGGGTTATTAGTATTCCTAATATTAGATATTAGTTAAATGAATAGTTATTATTTTTTAATATCAAATTCTAAAGATATTATATATCAAATGAATACTCCAGATAAGTAGTAAGATATTTATTGAACAAGCTTGGATAATACTAATATCCACATTAAGTAATAAAGGGTGATAATTTGGTAGTAAAAATAGGAATAATAAAGTGTGGTAACATTGGAATGTCCCCAGTTGTTGATTTGGCATTAGATGAGAGAGCAGATAGAAAAGATATAGCAGTTAGAGTTTTAGGTAGTGGGGCAAAGATGGACCCAGAATCAGTTGAAGAAGTTACAAAAAAGATGGTTGAAGAAGTTAAACCTGATTTCATTATTTATATAGGCCCTAACCCAGCAGCTCCAGGGCCAAAAAAAGCAAGAGAAATTTTAAGCCAAAGCGGAATTCCTGCAGTGATTATTGGAGATGCTCCAGGTTTAAGAGTTAAGGATGAAATGGAACAGCAAGGGCTTGGCTACATAATTATAAAGTGCGACCCAATGATTGGCGCAAGAAGAGAGTTTTTAGACCCTGTTGAAATGGCTTTATTTAACTCAGACGTTATAAGAGTTTTGGCTGGAACTGGAGCTTTAAGAATTGTTCAAGAAGCAATTGATAAGATGATTGATGCAGTTAAAGAAGGAAAAAAGCCAGAATTACCAAAAATTGTTATCACCGAGCAGAAGGCAGTTGAAGCTATGGAATTCACCAACCCTTACGCAAAGGCAAAGGCAATGGCAGCCTTTGTTATAGCTGAGAAGGTTGGAGACGTTGATGTTAAAGGATGCTTCATGACAAAAGAGGCTGAGAAATACATCCCAATTGTTGCCTCAGCTCATGAAATGATTAGATATGCTGCCAAATTGGTAGATGAAGCAAGAGAGTTAGAAAAAGCAATGGACACAGTTAGTAGAAAACCACACCACCCAGAAGGTAAAATATTGAGTAAAAAAGCATTAATGGAGAAACCACAATAAATCATTTTTATTCCTTTCTTTTGATTGTTTTACAAATCTCTTTTAGCAATTGCAATTTATTTCCTTTGTAATCAACCTCTATGCATCCACATATCTCCCAATGTTGCCTTGGATATCTTTTATCCCTATAAACCTTTGGTTCTAAGCCAAGCTTTTTTAATGCCTTTTCGATATCTTTCAATTTTACATTTTCTATAGCCAAATCTTCTGGAACTCTTCTGCCTTCTTTCCTACTTTTCTTTTTGTCAATATATGCTGGCCAGATAATCATTTTCTCCCTCTAAATCCATCCTGACCTTCTAAATATATAGACAAATATCATAATTATTACAACCATCAAAGCCATTACAAGCCAAAAACCTTGAGGATTATTTGCTAAAGGCAAATAGGAGAAGTTCATTCCATATATTCCAGTAATCCACATGGGAACAGCGAAAATTGTTGTAACCATTGTCAAAATTTTCATAATTTGGTTCATCTTTATATTTTCTAATGATAAAGTAATATCCATCATTGATGTTAAAACCTCCCTATAGGTTGCTGACATATCAATCAACTGCAAAGTGTCGTAGTAGAGGTCTTCAAAGTTCTCCCTGTCCTCTCTTGTAGTTATTGGAAGATATTTCCTCTTTAATAGAACTAAAACATCCCTATTGGCTATTAAAGATTTATGAAAATAAACTAAGGTTTTCCTTAAGCTTAAAATGCTTTCCATAACCTCTCTATCATAACCAATCAATAATTTATCCTCTAATTCCTCTAACTCATCTTCTAAGTTCATTAAAATTCTCGAATAACTCCTTGTAATCTCATTTAATATGTGATACAATAGAAAGCCGATTCCTCTTTCAAATACAATTCTTGGTTTTTTTGTTGATATTAATTTATGTAATCTTCCAATTGCCTTTATTTTGTCTGAGTGAATCGTCAATAGTATATTATTTTTAATATAGATACCAAGAGATGTTGTTATAATATCCTCCTCAAATAGTGGAGCTTTGTAAATAATTAGGTAAAAGTCTTCGTCTTCCTCTACCCTTGGAATTTCCTGCTCATCTAAACCAATCTGCAAATCAGAGACAGGAATGCCAATTTTTTTGGAAAGTTTATATAACTCTTCATCTTTTGGGTCATAGCAATCAATCCAAATAAGTTTATAATCTTCAAAGCTAATTTCATCAAGTTTTGATTCAACAATGCTACCATCTTTAGTTATAGCGATTACCGTAATCATATTAGCCCTTTGTAATGTTTGATTAATTTAATCTTCATTTGGACTCTTAGTAAATAGAATGACGGAAAGAATGATTGTAATGGATATATAAATTATCACATACATAACAAACGTTATAAACCCAATTTTTCCCAGCAAATAATTTCCACCAGTAATGATTAATTCTCTTGAAATAAATATACATATCAAATAGAAGAAATACTTTTTAAAGATTTCTAAAAGCTTTTGTTCAGAGTGTATAACGTTATCTACAAACTTCCCAACCATTAAGATTAATGAAGCTAATACTAAAGAATCCACAAAGTGTAACAAAAATTTGCCTATAAATTCATTTAGTATCGTTGAGTGCGATGAACTTATTGAGTATGTAAGACCAATAATCAATATAAACAGAGAGATGGTTGCTGAAATAGGAAAAACTCTCCCAATTTCAAACTCTTCTTTCTTTTTAATTTTCTCCATTAATAACTTTCTAACACCCACTCCCTCTGCCAATATGTACAAACCAATAATTCCAACAACAATCCTCCAACCTATGTCTGCAAATATTGCATACAATATCAAAGAAAAACCAATAAACGTTAGAATTAATGGGATATATTCCTCCATAGTCTTTTTAATAAACTCCTGAATTAAATAGTAAGTGGATTCTAAGGTTTCACTCTGTTTAACAACAACCCTCTTCTTCCACACAAAAACATTTTTTGACTCTAAGTATTTCAAAATCATCTCATCCTCTTTTCCGTCAGAGACCAAATAAATAAAATCTGGATTATACAAATACAATAAAAAGTCAATCTGCTCCTTTATTCTTAATGCACATTTCTCTGATTCAACATTAACATCTCCAGAAATTGTTGCTATTTCAACATCTTTTCCACTTGCTTTTAACTCATCATAAATCTTAACCCCTCCAAGAATTGCATTAACGTCACTATCTCCAGGGTCTGCCAAACCTAATTTTATCAGTGCCTTTATATTTTCTTCCCTCCCTAAAATTGGTGTGTTTAAACCAGCTTTTCTTCCAATATCATCATCAATATCAACAACAAGAACAAGATAATTTTTTACTCCATTCCCTTCCATCTTTACTCCCTCTTAATAGGCAGATAAAGGTAATAACAAAGGTAATAACATTGATAAAATAATAAACATTAAGAACAAACAATAGATAGGTTAGTCTATCTTATATATATCTTTAATCCTGTTAATGAAAAATCCATCCCCAAATAGCAATAACCAATAAAGAAAATGTTGTTGTAATAAATATAGATGATGCTATTAACTTAACATCTAAATCATATAAAGTTCCCAAAACAAGCGTCATCATTGCTGAGGGCATTGAACTTTCAACTAACAACACCTGTTTATCTAAGCCTTTTATATTGATTAGTTCAGAGAGTGTAAAAGCAGTTGCTGGAGATACAATAAATCTAAACATTGAAACAATTATCCCCCAAAAAACTCCAAACTTTAAAGCTTTTGGTGAGAGAGATAAGCCCAAAGACATCATAATTAAAGGAACAGTTGCTGAAGACAGATAATTTAAAGATTTTAAGATAAAATTTGGCAGATACTCTAACTTAAAACCAAAAAATACCAATATTATTGTAAAAATTCCTGTTATTAAAGGGGGAAATTTAGCCATCTCTTTTAAGATATTTTTACCCCTTCCTTTTCCAAACTTTATCCCAACATAAGTTCCTAATAGCATTGTGGCAAAGACTCCTCCTAAATCACAAAAAATAGCTCTCGCTAATCCCTCCTCACCAAACATTCCTAAAGCTACTGGATATCCTAAAAATCCAGTATTTCCAAGCATTGAAACTAATATTAACCCACCAAGTTTCCCATCTTTTAATTTAAAAATGTGCTTTCCAAGTAAATAAGCCAATATTCCAACAAACAAGCAAGATAGAAAAATAACCAATGGAAGCTTTAAAAATTCTAATATCTGAGATGAAGAGACATTTTTTAATATGGTTAAAAATATAGTTGAGGGCATAGCAATGTAAATAACAATGTTGTTTAGAATTTTTGCATGCTCTTCCTTTAAAATTTCAAAGATTTTTGAGAAATACCCGACTAAAACTAAAATTAAAACAATTAAAACAACATCCATAATATCACATAGTTTTATATTGGTTATTTTATTAGTCTCCCTTCCTCATCTATCTCTCCTTTTCTGATTCTTGTTGTAGATATTGGCTTTCCATCCTCTGCTAATATTGGTTTAAAAACAACAATTTTTAATGGTTTTAGTCCTTTAGATTTTCTGATTTCATTTATTTTCTCAGCATTTTTTAGTGTTTCTTGAGTGACAACTATAATATCATAATCCTCTACAATTGCATCTCCATAGGAATCATCTATAACTTTAATCTCGTAATTTGCTTTTATGCTATCTAAAAATTTTTTTAAATTTTCTATTCTTGTTTTTAAATCATTTATTTTATGTGTTTTATATTTTTTGGCAAATTCATCACTTGTTATTCCAACAGTTAATTTCCCCAAAGAAGATGCAAATTTTAACAACTCCCTATGCCCCTTATGTAAAATATCAAATGTCCCTCCTACTACAACCTTCATGGCTATAACCTTAATTTTTATCTCTCTTTAAAAATCTGTAAAACTCATTTGAGAGATTAACAATATCTTTAACAGAGAGTTTAAAGACCTTCTCGTTTATTAAATTTTTTACTTCTAAGTTAGTGTTAGAAAATTCTTCCAATATTTTTTTCATTTCATCTTTGCTATAGTTTAATTCTTTTGAGGAGTTAATCAACGCCTTCCTAACTGATTTATTTCTGTGTTGAAATATGGTTCTCAAAAAATCATCAAAGAAATCTTCATTCTCTATATGATATTTATTTTTGTTGGGTTTTATTTTAACTATTGCAGAATAAACCTTAGGTCTTGGAGAAAAGGCAGTTGGTGGAACTTTGGCTACTATCTCAACATCTGCTCTTGATTGCACTGCTACACTTAATCTGCCATAATCCTTTGTTCCTTCCTTAGCCACCATTCTCCTGGCAAATTCATACTGATACATCAAAACAGCCAAATCAAAGCCTTTCTTTATTAGTTTAAATGTTATTGGTGATGATATTTGATAGGGTAGATTGGCAACAACCTTATTAAAATCTAACTCATCTAAATTAACTTTTAATGCATCTCCCCAGATGATTTCTATGTTATTATAATTTTCTTTTAATTTATTGGCGTAAGGCTCTAAGCTCTTATCTATCTCAATAACATAGACTTTTTTAGCATTTTTAGCTAATTCTTCTGTTAAAATTCCTTTTCCTAATCCAATTTCTAAAACTATATCATCCTTTGTTATTTCTGCTGACTCAACAGCTTTTTTTACAAAATTTTTATCTATTAGAAAACATTGCCCCAATTTCTTCTTTGGTTTGAACATTGTTTCCACTCTTTAAATTGGGATTACATAAAATTGTATATTAGTTTAAAATAGAAAATCTACTCCAACAACTTAACAACTTTCTCCTCAATTTCATCAACTGGCTTATTTAATATATTAGCTAAAGCCTCAGCAAAGATTCTTGCATACTTCATAACATACTTCCTCTTCTTTTCTTCCTCTGCCTCTCTTCTAATTCTTGATAAATACTTCTCCAATTCTCTACCACAAATCATCAACGCATGTCTAATCTCATTATAAATCTCTTCATTCTCATTTTCACTGCAAGCAACTGCCTGCTTTCCTGCTGAAGTGTAAGGAATAAATGTAGATATTAAATTAACAAACACTGTTATTGGAGCATCTTCCCCTCTCAACCCATACCTCTTCCAATTTATACTTTTCACTGCCTTAGTCAAACCACAGGCTGATGCATCATATAGCAAAGGAACGTGGTTAGCAAATCTCATAATCTCCATTCTTCTTCCTTCATCACCCTGCCTTCCTGCATTTCCTCCGTAAGCTATACCAACCTCAACAGCGAATGGAATTCCCCCTCTATAAGTTTTTGGATTTCTTGTAATTGCTTTAACAAAATCTGGCTGTAAAAGCTCTTTTAATGATTTTTCTATATTTTCTGCCCCAATAGGTCTTAATCCAGTAGTTGGTGGAGCCATAAATTCCATGCTTTGGAGACAATTAACAATCATCTCTGCCTCATCCCAAGTTAATTCCTTAGGGTTTTTATTTAAGATATTTTTAACTTCATCTTCAAATTTTTTTAGTTCTTCATCAGATATTAGCCCTTTATTTTTTATTTCAGCAATAAAGTCTTCTGGATTTTTTACAATATTTTTAACTTTTTTATTTAGTTCATCAACAGCTGTAGCTGATAAATAGTTCTTTTCAGCCCATTCCATAAAGTTTTCAGGTATCTTCTTAAAGTGGTTTTTTATTTTGTTTATCTCCTCTTCACTTAGCTTATTAAATAAATATTCCATTGTTACATACTTTAAAGCGTATCTCTTTAACTCATCTAAGCTCTCTGGAAGGTTTTTAATTAACATTCTAACGGTTTCTATCTCATCATCGCTAATATAATCTTTAAATCTATTTAAATAGCTCTCAATATCTATATCTAAATAACAGGAAACAACCATGTTCCAAAATACGCTATCTTTAAATTTCTTTAATATCAAGTCTCTAAGCATGTAATTTGAAAGCTCTTTAATCCTCTTTGTTGTAACTCTTGAAAGCTCAGAAACAAGCATTGAAGAAACTTTCTTTGATTTTGTCTTTCTCGCAATGTATAAAAGTTCATCAGTGGTTAAACCATAAGGGTGGGGTTTCATTTCCTCTGGTTTTTTAGGCAGTTCATCAACAACTCTATCAAATACAACCTCTCCATAAGGATCTTTTAATACAATTTTTGCGTGTGGTGTTGCTAAACTTATCCTTCTCAAATATTCAAAAGGTCCAAACTCTCCTCTGTTGTAGCTAACTTCTTTAAACTCTCCCTCTACCCTTGTCCCTCTCCACTTTCCTTTCCTTACTTTTTTTGATACAATCTCTCCTTCATTTTTTTCAACATTCATCTTTACTTCAACTTCATAGATATTGCCATCTCCAGTTGAAGTAGTAATCTTTAACGGCTTTCCTGTGGTTATTTGTGAAAATAATAAGACACCAGCAGCCCCTATCCCTTGCTGTCCTCTTGATTGAATAAATCTATGCATTTTAGAACCAGCCAACATTTTCCCAAATACTTTTGGAATGAATTCTAAAGGAATTCCTGGACCGTTATCTTCAACCGCTACTTTGTAGTGGTCAGCTCCCAATTTTTCAATTTCAACTTTTATATCTGGTAAAATGCCAGCTTCTTCACACGCATCTAAGCTATTTGTAACCAATTCATGTATTATAGTTGTTAAACTTCTAATTTTTCCACTGTATCCAAGCATGTGTTTGTTTTTTCTGAAAAATTCAGCAACTGAATGTTCTTTAAATTCTTTAAATAAAGCTTCACTCATATATCCCACCATTAAAGTTATTTTGCAAATTAATTTCTTATGTTAAAATTAATATATAAAATTTAAAATCATCTATGTCTATATATTAATCGAAAAATCAAAAAATAGAGACAAGATAGGATTATTAATTTAATTAATAATTTAATTATATTAATTCTTAAACTTTCTTTTCTTTAACAACAATCATCCTATCTGTGCATGTAAAGCATGGGTCACAGCTTGCTATAATTAATTCAGCATCTGAAACATGATGCCCCGGCAGTATAGCTTCCATACAAGCCAAGTTTGTTGCTGTTGGAGTCCTAATCTTTACCTGCCTAACCCTTCCATGTTCATCTAAGCCATAGGAATAATAAACTTGCCCTCTTTGAGCTTCGTTATAGATATTTATTGGTTTAAAAGGCTTTAATTCATAGTTTGGGTTGTATATCTTTTTATCTAACTCTGGCAATATCTTTAAACCCTGCTTAATGATTTTAACGCTTTCAAAGCACTCATAGAACCTAACCGCCAATCTGCTAAACACATCTCCATCGTCAAACAAAATCTCTTCAAACTCAAAGTTATCATAAACAGGAACTTGCCCCATCTTTCTCATATCGCTATGTATCCCAGAACCCCTCGCTGTAGGTCCAACAGCATGCAACTTTTTAGCAGTTTTTTTATCCAAGACACCAACATCCTTAATCCTTGCCATAATCATTGGGTCATTAACAGTTCTCTCCAACAACTTCTTTAAGTTTTCTTCAAACTTTTCCAACCTTTCTAATAATGCAGGGATTTTACTCTCATTTATATTACATCTTGGCCTAATTCCTCCTATTATTGGGCAAGAATATTGGGCTCTTCCTCCAGTAATCTCTCCTAAAATTTGCATTATTGGTTCTCTAATCATAAATGCCCTAAAAGCCATTGTCTCAAAACCTAAAACTTCAAATGCATGCCCAAACAGTAACATGTGGGAATGTAATCTCTCCAATTCTTCAACTATTGCTCTTATGTATTCTGCTCTCTCTGGGACTTCTATATCACATCCTCTTTCAGTAACTGTAACATTACACCATACATGAATGTGAGAGCAGATTCCACAAATCTTTTCTGATAAAATGCTTATTTTTTCTGGAGGAAGACCTTCCATGATAAGCTCTATACCTCTATAATTGACACCAATAGTTAATTCAGCCTCTTTTATGATTTCATCTTCAATAAATAATCTTAATCTGTGTGGTTCAAGCATTGTAGGATGAACTGGACCTATAGCTATCTCTCCCTCATACTTCATGAACAACACCCAATAACTATAAACATGATAAGTAAGTATATGACTCATAAGGTATGGGTAGATAATTTATCATAATTAATAATGATAATTTACCTAACCTTTTATATAGTTTTGTTTTAATAAATTTATCGAGATACTCTATTATTACAAATCTGGTGATTGTTATGACTCAAATGGATGATGCAAAGAATGGAATTATCACTGAAGAGATGAAAATTGTCGCTGAAAAAGAAAAAATTGATACTGAAAAACTTAGAAAGCTTATAGCTAAAGGTTATGTTGTTATCCCAAAAAATGTTAATAGGGATACTGAACCCATAGGAATTGGACAGTATTTGAGAACTAAGGTAAATGCAAACATTGGAACTTCCCCAGATTGTGTTGATATAGAGTTAGAGATAAAAAAGGCAAAAATTGCTGAAAAGTATGGGGCAGATGCAGTAATGGATTTAAGTACTGGGGGTAATTTGGAAGAGATAAGAAAAGCAATAATGGATGCTGTTAAAATCCCTATTGGAACAGTTCCAATCTACGAAGTTGGAAAATTAGCGAGAGAGAAGTATGGAAGAGTTATTGATATGAATGAAGATTTAATGTTTAAGGTTATTGAAAAACAGGCAAAGGAAGGAGTAGATTTCATGACTTTACACTGTGGAGTTACAAAGCAATCCGTTGAGAGATTAAGGAAAAGTGGAAGAATAATGGGTGTTGTAAGTAGAGGGGGAGCATTTTTAACTGCCTATATCCTATATCACAACGAAGAAAATCCCTTATACAAAAACTTTGATTATTTATTGGAAATTCTTAAAGAATATGATGTAACCATAAGCTTAGGAGATGGAATGAGACCAGGATGTTTAGCAGATAACACAGACAGAGCTCAAATTGAAGAACTCATTACCTTAGGAGAGTTAGTTGAAAGATGTAGGGAGAAAGGGGTTCAATGTATGGTAGAAGGACCTGGACACATCCCTATAAACTACATAGAGACAAACATAAGATTGCAAAAAAGTTTATGTAAAAATGCCCCATTCTATGTTTTAGGGCCAATAGTTACAGATATAGCTCCTGGTTATGACCACATAACATCTGCAATAGGAGGGGCATTAGCTGGTTACTATGGAGCTGATTTCCTCTGCTATGTAACCCCAAGTGAGCATTTAAGGTTACCAACAATAGAGGACGTCAAAGAAGGAGTTATAGCCGCTAAAATAGCTGCTCAAGCTGCTGATGTTGCTAAAGGAAATAAATTAGCATGGGAAAAAGAGATAGAGATGGCTTATGCAAGGAAAAACCATGATTGGGAAAAACAGTTTGAATTAGCAATAGATAAAGAGAAAGCAAAAAAGATGAGGGAGGAGATACCTTCAAAGGAAAAGAAAGCATGTTCAATTTGTGGAGATTACTGTGCTTTGTTAATGGTTGAAGAGTTGGGAAAGAGATAAAATATTATTATTATGACTAACTTCTTAGGAACTAATAATATTATTATATCCTTTGAATGTCTAATAACTAAAAATTTCAAGTTAATAAAGTTCTTAAAATAATTTTAGGTGTCTTTTATGGACAAAAATGAGCTAATAACAGAAGTTTTAAAAAATGAGGTAGTTAAGGCATTAGGATGCACAGAGGTTGGGTTAATTGGTTATACTGTTGCGAAAGCAAAGCCAGAGGATTTGTATTCAATAAAAGAGATTAGGTTAATCTTAGATAAAGGGACTTTTAAAAATGCCTTTTCAGTTGGTGTTCCAAATACAAACAAATTTGGAATACTACCAGCAGTTGTTGGTGGTTTGTTGGGTAATAAAGATAATAAGCTTGAGATATTTAAAGATATAAAATATGACGGGGAATTAGAAAAATTCATAGAAAATAAATTAAAAATTGAAGTGATTGATTCAGATGTTTATTGTAAAGCAATTATAAAAGCTGATAAAACTTATGAAGCTGAAACTAAAGGCAGTCATTCTGGAAAAGCTCTATCTGATGAGTTAAAAAATGCTTACAAAAAATTAACTCTCAAAGATTTCATTGATTATATTGAGAACATTCCAGAAGATATTGTTAATATTATAAAAGAAACAATAGAAACCAACAAAAACCTTTCAACACCAGAAGTGCCAGAAGATTTTATTAGCTTAGAGTTGGATGACGATATTTTAAATCATATGCTTAAAAAAACAGTTTCAGCAGTTTATAATAGAATGATTGGAGTTAATAAACCAGCCATGGCTATTGCTGGTAGTGGAAATATGGGATTAACAGCTACTTTACCAATAATTGCTTATGATGAGATAAAAGGAAATGATGAAGAGAGATTAATTAAATCTATAACTCTATCTGCCTTAACAACTATATATTCAGCTTATTATTCATCCTACATCTCAGCAATGTGTGGATGTGTAAACAGAGGGGGAATTGGGGCAGTTTCTGGTTTATCATACTATATATTTGGAGCTGATAAGATTGAAGAAAGCATTAAGAGCTTTACAGCAAATCTTCCAGGTATTGTTTGTGACGGTGGAAAAATTGGCTGTGCTTTAAAGATAGCTTCTGGTGTATTTGCAATATATCTATCTTTATTCTCTAAAGTTCCTTACACTAACGGAATTGTTGGAAAGGACTTTAAAGAGTGCATAGAAAATATTGGAAGGATTGCAAAGGCAATGAAGCCAGTAGATGATGAGATAATAAAAATATTGAAAACAAAAAATAATTATTTTTTATAAAGGTTTTGCTATTTTTTCAGCTATTATTTTTCCAATTATTGGGAGTTTAAACTTTTCTCTTGTAGATGCTTTGTGAGTTCCAATAATGCATGATTAAAGCTCTGATATTGAGTTCTTAGAATGTAAAAAGATTATTGATTTTGTGTTGAATAGAATCTTTTTTTGATAAAGAGATAAGTGCAGAGGATTATAATCATTCCGCCTATCCATGTTATGCCATTGATTGTATTGGGATTGTATGTTAAAATTACATCGCCACTCACTAACACAATAATTAGCAACATTGCAGAATATATTATTGTTCCAACTATTATGGAGATAGTCATTATTTTAAAATTTTTAAATTCTTTAACAGCCCTTGATTCGTCATCTAAACAGTTCCCGAGGTAACCAAATAAAATCATCATTACAAATATAAAAACTAATAATAAAAATGACTTTATTGGGTAGAATTTATGAGGTATTCTCAAATAAGAGTCTATAAATATGAGGTAATAAACCATACACAAATACCCAAACAAACCTCCAAAAATCATTCCAACTATAGAAAAAACTCCAATATTTCTAATCCCCAACAGCTTTTTATCCATTATATCCCCTCTTAAATACTAATATTAACATTAGTATTAGTGCTCCAAATAAAAAAGCATAAATGTTATTAATATCAAACAATATCAAAAATATCAAATACACTATTGAAAACAATGTGGCATATCTAAGATTTTTTCTCTCATTATTTATCATTTCCTCCCTCCAAGCTATATAATATCCAATTGTAATCCATGCGGTTAAAAATATCCAGTAATTAATATATTCCCCAAAAAATCCACATACTAAATTTTGTTGTGTAATTAATGAGACGATAATCCATAATGTTATAAATGATAGATATAAAATCGTCCCCACTACATTATATGGCTTTATTTTTAAATCTCTACCAAATATAAGCATAATATAGCCAATATACCACATTAAAAATAGCATACTAAAATCCTCATATTTTAACATAATTTTTAAGACCAAATAAACAATAAACGGCAATATAAATATAGTGAGTATCTTTATATTGAGATTTTTTAACATTTATTCCACCAAAAAATAATTTTTAAATGAAATAAAATATCCTTATTCAAATGCTTTTATCATTATTCACGATTTTGTCTATATTTACATAACATATTATGTAAATATCCACATTATCGCTATTTCAAATCTAAAATCTCATTTTTTTTTAAGATTCATACACAATGTCATCGTATATGATAATAATATCAAAAATATAGCAGTTATTTTTATGAATAATACAACTAATGGATTAATTTTTCCCATTAAATAATCACCAATTATTAAAAGAGCGGTAGATAATGTTATAATAATGAGTGGAATTATCGCAAACAACGACACCATTATTAAAAAGTTCATAAAATCTTTTTTTCTTCCTTTATTTTTAAAATAAGTTCCAATACTTATAAATAACAATAATATCAACCATCCAAATAACACACCAACAACTTTATACAATATGGAATAAATTCCATTGTAATAAGAAGAATCATAACCACAGGCATAATATACCACACCAATGAGTAAAACAATGCTTCCAATAAATTTTAAAGTTGATTTTACGTATTTTAAGTTCTCCTTTATTTCATTTAACATTAATTTCACCAATAATAAAATAAATAAAATTTTTATACCAACTTCATTGCAGGGCAATTTTTTATTGTCTGATAATTTAGAGGTAGTTATTCCCGACAAATTTGTTGATGTGGCATAGGCACTTCCTACAATGCATAGCAGAGTCAATTAAGTACTATTTTTTGCACTTATTTAAATAAATATTTCTAATCCAAATAATTCCCAAAATTATTACAATTAATATTAAAATTCCAATCCCTAATTTATACTTCCAACTTAGTCGATTTATATCTAAAAACATAATTCCAAATGTTATGCCCATAGTTCCTCCCCAATATTTATAAAATATTAAAATAACAAAAAAATTAAATTTAAATAAAAATAAAAAGGTTTTAATTACTTTTTACATATATCATTTGATAATTTTATTTTAGATTTTTAATATTTAAACATCACTAAGTAGTTGCGTTTTTTGTAACAACCTTTAACAACATAGTAAAATGTAAAAAGAAAGTTATTAAAGTTTCCAATAAATAAAGTAGTTTAAAAAATTAAATCTTTAAATTTTAAAACAAAAAAATAATTAATAATTATTTTTTAAAGATAATTTTTATAACTCTTTTTAATGTTAAATTCTCTTCATACAACAATACACCAATTTTAAACAGCTTTATTGATAAGACAAAGGATATCACTATACTAACAAGCATAATAGCTGTTGATAACGCAACCTCTGTTAAAGGCAGTTGAGTTACACTCGCTCTCAAAACAACTGCATAAGGGGCTGTGAATGGAATATAGGAAAGTATTTTAGCCATATAATGGTTTGGATTAACCATTATCGTGTTCATAAACATTATTGGAAGTAGTTGGATGATTATTATTGGAGACATTAGTTGAGATGCATCTTTTGGATGGGAAAATAAAGATGAGAAACCGCAGAGTAGAGAAGAATAGAATAAATACCCAAGTATAAAATAAACTAAGGCAAAAATTGTCAAAGATAAAGATATCTTAACAGCATATACTAAAACTATTGGTAAAGCAAATAACAGCCAAATACCTATTTGCAATAAACCAACAGCTGAAATCCCTAATATCTTACCAAACATAAGATTTTCAGCTGATGCATAACACAGCAAAAGCTCCATTATTCTATTTTGTTTCTCTTCAATAATTGATGAAACAATAATCCCAGATAATGAAGAAATTGCCATATATAACAAAAATACAAATCCAATTGGTAATAATTGAGATAAAAACGTCTCTTTTTCAAATCCTTTTTTAGAGATGGAATAAATTTCAAGATTCATTGGATTTATAACCCTATTGTATGTTTTATTATCAACCTTTCCTTTTAAAAGCTTTTTTAATAGAAATTTATTTAAAGCATCTGTAATTATTGGATTCGGAGATTTTGTTGTGGAATAAATTATTATCTTCCCAGAATCTAAGTAATCCTTTGGAATAATTATTAAAGCATCTATGCTTTTATTTAAAACATCCTCTTTACCTTTCTCAATATCTACATATTTTATAAAATATAGGGTAGTGTTTTTTCCAAAGTTGTTTTCTACAACTTTATTTGGAATATCTAAACCAAACTCATCAACATATCCAACCTTTATCTCTTTAATATCAAACATCATAAAACTTCCAATTATTGCTAATGCAATTATAATTAAAGGCCCTATAATAGTAGCTATTAAAAACTGTTTTCTTTTTATATTGCTAAAGACTTCTCTCTTCCCAATAGTTAAAATTTTTTTGACATCTAATTTCATTGTTCCACCAAAAACAGCTCTTCCAATGAATATCTAACCTCAAATTTAATAACATCTTCAGATTTCTCTTTCAAAATTTTTATTGCTTCTTCATAAGGCATTTCCTTTTTTATTAACTTTCCGTTATCTAAATACTCAATGTATGCCATTTTTCTGCAAATATCTTCAATCTTTCCGTAATGAATTGCCTTTCCTTTCTTTAAGATTAAAACTCTATCACACAGCCTCTCTACCTTCTCTAATTGGTGAGTTGATAATATGACTGTTTTTCCCCCTTCCTTTAGCTCAAATATTATATCCCTCAATAGCTTAACATTAACAACATCTAACCCAGAAAATGGCTCATCCAAAATAACAATATCTGGATTATGAATAACCGAAACAATAAATTGAACTTTCTGTTGATTCCCTTTAGATAACTCTTTAATTTTTGAGTTTTTGTAATTGCTAATCTTTAGTTTATTCAGCCAATAATCTATGCTTTTAATAATCTCATCTTTCTTCATTCCAGCCAACTCACCAAAAAATTTTAATACATCTACAACTTTCTCATCTCTATAAAGCCCCCTCTCCTCTGGCAAATAACCAATTCTTCCATTAACTTCCACATAGCCCTCATAATCCTCAATAATTCCAGCCAATATCCTTAAAGTTGTTGTCTTTCCAGCCCCATTATGCCCTAATAATCCAAAAATCTCCCCTTCATAAACTTCAAAGGAGATATTGTCTAAAACCTTTTTATCTCCAAAGTATTTTGTTAAGTTCTCTACCTTAATCTTTGATTTCATAATCCCACAATCATTAATTTTATAATAAAGGTAGTTATAAAAATTTACTTAAAATTAT
Source organism: Methanocaldococcus sp. FS406-22 (assembly GCF_000025525.1). Lineage (NCBI taxonomy): Archaea > Methanobacteriati > Methanobacteriota > Methanococci > Methanococcales > Methanocaldococcaceae > Methanocaldococcus > Methanocaldococcus sp. FS406-22. The sequence goes on along the minus strand of NC_013887.1, from coordinate 1,589,082 downwards.
TTCAGAATTTTAAAATTAAAACATTAAAACATTAAATGTGATAAAATGCTTGAACCTATAGCTTACGATATCGGAAGATTGTGCAAAGAGAATGATAAAGAGCTAACTCCAAAGCTAATCGAAATTGATGTTAAAGCTGATGGAATAAAGATGCCCTTTGATACATTTAGAGAACTAACTCCAATATTTAAAAAATCCTTTATTGGAACTGTTGAATATAAAGGTAATGTATTTAAATATCAAATACTAAACTTTGGTAAGTACGTTGATTTAATTGAATTGGAGGATGTCGATTTATATATTATAGCAGATGGAAGAAGATTAATAGAGAGAAAAGAACTGCAGATAATACCAAAAATTAGGGAGGAAATATCTCCAAACTCAGCTATCTACTTCCCAGCAGTGTTTCCTTGGGAAATGCCATTATTGGTTTATATGGGTGTTGATTACTTTGATGACTCATTAGCTAAGTTATATGCATCAATGGGCTACAAATTTACAAAAAATAGGGCTATAAAGGTAGATAACTACAACTTTGAGGAGCTATATAATCACAACAAAAAAATTTATGAAGAAATATTGGAAGAAATCAGATTTGCCATAAAAAATGGATTTTTAAGAAATGTTGTTGAAGAAACATCTATATCTCATCCATACTTGTGGGCTAATTATAGAAGGTATGAGCCAGATTTAAGAAACATCCCGTTATCAAAAGAGAATAAAATTATCGTAACTACAAATATCAACATTCCAGAAGTTAAAAAATACTTAGAGAGATTAGATAGATATGAACCGTATTCAAATATTATTGTCCTATTGCCATGCTCATCAAAAAAGCCCTACTCAACATCTCAATCTCACCAAAAGTTTATAAAGGCAATAAAATCTGCAAAAGTTGTTGTTGAAGAAGTCATCTTAACATCTCCTTACGGCTTAGTGCCGAGAGCTTTAGAAGGAGTTGTTAATTATGACATCCCAGTAACTGGAGAGTGGTGTTTTGAAGAGATAGAGCTAATAAATAGCTGCTTAAAAAACTTCCTAAAGAAAGTTGAAGAAAAATTTGATGATTATGTTGTTATAGCTCATTTACCAGAACACTACCTCGATATTTTGGAGTTAGAGGATATTGTTATAACTTCTGAAGGAAATCCAACATCAGAAGAAGCTTTAAAAAATTTAACAGATACGCTAAAAAATTACAAAGAACTAACAAAAAATAAAAATATAAATAAAAAAGGGCAAAGGATTCATAATATTCAACAGCTATCAAAGTTTCAGTTTGGAGTAAATTTCATTCCTAACGAAATATTTATAAATCATAAGGGACAGATATTCACAAAAATTAATAATAAAAATCAGCAAATAGCATCAATAAATCCAAAAAATGGTTTGCTCATCTTAACCTTAGCTGGGGGAGAACTGCTGTGGAATGCTGGGGGGAGGGATATTAACTATGTTGAAGTAAATTATGAAATTAAAAAAGGTTCTCTCTTCCCTCCTGGATTTGTTGATTGCAATAAAAACATCTCCTATAATGACGAAGTTGTCTTAATTAAAGATAACATATTCTTAGGAATTGGAAGAGCTTTGATGAGTGGCTTTGAAATGAAAAAGGCAAAGCATGGAGCTTTAGTAAATATAAGAAACGTTAAAAGGTGAATAGTTAATGGAGATTGAAAGGGTAGCTGAGCTATTGCTATTAAAGGACAAAAACTTTAAAGAGAAAGAAAGATTGAGGGATTTATTAAGGGAATATATAAAGACAAAAGATGAAATTAGCTATTTAGAAAATATCCTTGAAGATTTTGAAAACTTAGATATAAATTTAAAGCATCTTAAAAGAGATGCTGATATTATAAAATCAATATTGCCAAGATTAAGTAAATTTACAAACATCCCAGTTTTCATGAGAATTGTTAAAATGTTAGATGCTGTAGAGAAAATAAATACAGAAGAACTTGAAACTGTGAGATGGAATATAAATAAGGAGATAGAGGAGCTGAATGATAAACTTAAAACAGTTGAGAATGAGTTAAGGGCTATAATAATAAACGAATCAATATCGAAAATAGGAACTTCAGATTTAAAAGAGTTTTCAAAATACTTAGAAAATTTAGAATATAAGGGCAAAGAGCAAAAAGAAAAAGTATGTAATTAAAATTTTTAAATCATGATTTCCTCAAATACCGGTTTTTCTTTTTCAACTCTCGCATATACAGAGACATAATCTTTTATTCCACTCCATTTTATTTTTTCCCCTAAAACCTCCTGGATTTGGAATATCCCTGCTTCATTTGATAATATTACCTCAATTTGTATCGGCTTTTCATTCCCTTCTTTTATCTCAACTTTTTCAATAGAAGCCGCTGAAACTGAATGTATATCATAGCATTTTTTGCATATTGGGACTCTCGATCTACCTTTAGTCATATCCGTTCCATCTGCAACAGCTATAACTCCCGCTTCTATTGTTAAGCCCATAATACCTTCACTGTGAGAATAAATGGCATGTAAAACCTCAGTAGTCATCTGATAAGCTTTCTCCTCCTTATAGTATTTTTTTAATATGCTCTCAACGATATCCAAAGCCAAATATGCCGAATGTAAATGGTGTATATCCCTATGCACGGCATTTCCAATATCATGGAGATAAGCTCCCAAAAGAGTTATAACAAGGGAATCTTCAAAGCTACCCTTGCAATCTCTCATAAAGCTTGGTTCTATTCCTTTTTTATACAAAATTTTTAACATCTTTATTGCATTGTTCGCCACTATTTTAGCATGTGTTTTTCCGTGGTCGTTATAGCCTAATCTACCAACAGCCATGATATTTGACATTTTTAATAGAGTATTGACTTTTTTGTTTTTACTTAGTTCATCATAAATCATCTTTGGAATACCTTCTAAGGATTTTAACTCATCATAATCCATGGTTCTCCCCATTTAGATAAAAATTGTTTTTAAATTAAATTTAATTAAATTAAATAATAAAAATAAAATATTTTTTAGGAGTTATTTCCTATCTTTCAGCTTTATCATCTCATCAAACAAAAACATGGTATCATGAGGTCCCGGTCTTGCCTCTGGGTGAAATTGAATTGAGAAGATTGGCAAATCTTTATGCCTAATACCCTCAACAGTCATATCATTTAGGTTTATAAAGCTCACCTCTACATCATCTGGCAAACTTTCTTCTTTAACAGCAAATCCATGGTTTTGGGATGTTATATAAACTTTTTGTGTCTCTAAGTTTTTAACTGGCTGGTTTCCTCCTCTATGTCCAAATTTCATCTTGTATGTTTCTCCACCAAATGCTAAAGCTAAAAGCTGATTACCTAAACAAATTCCAGTTATTGGGACAACACCGATTAAGTTTTTAATATTTTCAATAACTTCTTTCAGCCTTGCTGGGTCTCCTGGTCCGTTAGAGATTAAAACAAAATCTGGCTTATAATCTAAGATTTCATCATATTTTGTGTTATAAGGGACTTGAACAACTTCACAGTTCCTTTTAACTAAGCTTCTTATAATATTCATCTTAACTCCACAATCAATTAAAACACATCTTGCTTTTTTGTTTTCTGCTCTATAAATCTTTGGTTCTTTTGTTGAAACCAATGGAACTAAATCAATATCTGATATATCGCTATACTTTTTAACCTTCTCTAACAACTCAGATATTTCATCATCAGTTATCTCCTCAGCAACCTTTAAACAGCTCTTAACAACCCCTTTATCTCTAATTTTTCTTGTTAAAAACCTTGTATCAATATCTTGAATTCCGGGGATGTCATACTCTTTTAAAAAATCATCTAATGCTTTACTTGTAACCTCTCTAACAACAAAACCCTCTGCCTTTATACCATCAGATTCAAACCAATCCTTTTTAACCCCATAATTCCCTTCCAATGGGTAAGTCATCATCACTATCTGCCCTTTATATGAGGGGTCGGTCAAAACTTCAACATAGCCAGTCATAACTGTTGTAAAAACCAACTCTCCAAAAACTTCCTTCTCTGCTCCAAAACCTTTTCCTTTTAAAATTGTTCCATCTTCTAAGATTAACACTGCCTCCATAATTCCACCAAAATAGTGTTTTTCAAAAAGGTTATATAAAATTAATTAGGAATATTTGAACGCCTTCCAAAGGAAGGCGTTCATAAGTGCCTTAGTTATTCTAGAAGCCATAGGGGCTATGCCCCTAATTGGCACAGGACTTTCACAGGAATAATTTTTTTATTGAATATTGATGCCATTAGCATCTAAATTCCTTAATAATCTAAAAAACTGTGAAAGTCCTGTGGGTATACCCCAAAATTTTCTAATTTACACCTCCGAGCGTAAGCGAGGAGGTGTTAGGTTTTGGTTAAGCTTTTTACTAAAAGGTTATTCTAAAGAATTTTGAAAAACACTATAGATTATAAGAGAATTTTATATATATGTGATTGGATAATCATCTATGGTATTGCTAAAGACAACATCTATTTTATAACTTATGGTTATTGATAGTGATTGATAGTAAAAATGTTTGGTGGATAGTTATGGTTAAGATATTAGTTACAGACCCGTTACATGAGGATGCAATAAAAATATTGGAAGAAGTTGGAGAGGTTGAGGTAGCAACGGGCTTAACAAAGGAAGAGTTATTGGAAAAAATTAAAGATGCAGATGTTTTGGTTGTTAGGAGTGGGACGAAAGTTACAAGAGATGTTATTGAGAAAGCTGAAAAATTAAAGGTTATTGGTAGGGCTGGGGTTGGAGTAGATAACATAGACGTTGATGCAGCAACAGAGAAGGGGATTATAGTAGTTAATGCCCCAGATGCTTCATCAATTTCAGTTGCAGAGCTAACAATGGGTTTAATGCTCGCTGCTGCAAGAAACATCCCTCAAGCAACAGCATCATTGAAGAGAGGAGAATGGGATAGAAAGAGGTTTAAAGGCATTGAGTTGTATGGAAAAACACTTGGAGTTATTGGTTTAGGAAGGATAGGGCAACAAGTTGTTAAGAGAGCTAAGGCATTTGGCATGAATATTATTGGTTACGACCCATACATCCCAAAAGAAGTTGCTGAAAGCATGGGGGTTGAGTTAGTTGATGATATTAATGAACTCTGCAAGAGAGCTGATTTTATAACCTTGCATGTCCCATTAACACCAAAGACAAGACATATGATTGGAAAAGAACAAATAGCTCTAATGAAAAAGAATGCTATAATTGTCAATTGTGCTAGAGGGGGACTTATAGATGAAAAAGCCCTATATGAGGCATTAAAAGAAGGCAAAATTAGAGCAGCAGCATTGGATGTATTTGAGGAAGAACCTCCTAAGGATAACCCATTATTAACATTAGACAATGTTATAGGAACTCCACACCAAGGAGCTTCAACTGAAGAGGCACAGAAAGCAGCTGGAACTATAGTGGCAGAGCAGATAAAGAAGATTTTAAGAGGAGAGCTAGCTGAAAATGTTGTAAACATGCCAAACATTCCCCAAGAGAAGTTAGGGAAGCTAAAGCCATATATGTTGCTGGCAGAGATGCTTGGAAACATTGTTATGCAAGTGTTGGATGGCTCTGTTAGTAGGGTTGAGCTTGTATATTCTGGAGAACTTGCCAAAGAAAACACTGATTTAATAAAGAGGGCATTCTTAAAAGGACTTTTATCACCAATATTATTAGCTGGAATTAATTTAGTTAACGCCCCAATTATAGCTAAAAACAGAAATATCAATGTAGTTGAAAGCACAACTTCTGAGGAGAAGTATGGAAATGCAATAAAAATAATTGCTGAGAGTGATAAGAAGAAGTTTTCAATAGTTGGGGCAATAATAAATAATAAGCCGGTTATCTTAGAAGTTGATGGATATGAAGTTAGTTTCATCCCAGAGGGGGTTTTAGCTATCGTTAAACATATCGACAGACCTGGCATAATTGGTAGGGTTGGCGTAACCTTAGGAGATTATGGTATAAACATTGCCGGTATGCAGGTAGGTAGAAAAGAGCCGGGAGGAGATAGTGTAATGCTTATAAACTTAGACCATACAGTCCCAGATGAAGTTGTTGAAAAGCTAAAGAAGATTCCAAACATTAAAGATATCGCTATTGTAAACCTATAAGTTAATTTCAAATCTTTTTAGTTCAGAGATGCTCATCCTATCTTTTAAAAACTCTTTTGGAATTAGATATAAAAACTTTGGTTCATCTGGGCTACCTTTTAATCCCAAAATCACTGCATCAGTGTTTTCTGGATATTTTAGGCTTATAATCTCATTTATTGGATATGATTTTTTATAGATTGGATATATCTTATACCCTCTAAAGTAAATGCCATCATCTCTAAACTCTGCTCCAATATTTTTTAAATAATAGGTAAAAACTTTTGTATTTTCATCTAAATGAGTTAATAAACTATTTATATTCTCTATCTTAGTTGTGCCATCTTCTATCTCTATTCTTTTGGCAAAATTTATCTTTACCTCACCATTTTTTGATGCATCCTCAATCTTTATCTTTTTTCTTCTAAGTTTATACCAAATTTTCCTGAAAAATGATTTTATCCTATATTTCAATAAAAAGTATCCTCCAAATATCAGCATTAAAGCTAAGAATATTGGCAAGGCAATTATAGCCAAAACTACCAATAGCAGTAAAATCAGCAGTATTAAAAAAATGCCCGTAACTCCACTAACTCTATAAACTTTAACTTTCATCCATATCCCTCAAAGCGTTTTTAATTAAATTTATATATTCCTCTTTTTTAGGCACAACTATAATTTTCTTAGAGGGTAGTTTTATAGATGCCCTAAAACCATGCTTCTTTGCTATCTCTGTAGCTATTTTATTATATTTGTAGAGTTCGTTAAATAAATTTTCATCTAACTGAGAGTTTTCATCAGCATACTGCAAACAACATCCCTCCCTCCAAAATCCAATTTTATCCCCTACTTCACAAGCTCTCTCTATCTTTAAGTTGTAATAATCCATTAGCTTTAAAACATCTTCAAAAGCCAGTCTTATCAAAGGTCTAAAGAATAAAACCTCCTTATCCTTTCCTTTGCTGTATTTTTGTGGAACTGGGGTTAATTCCATTCTGTTATAAACTACCTCTCCATAAACATCTCTTAGATAGTTCATAACTGCTCCAGAAACCTTTTCAAGGGCTGAATCTCCAGTCATGATTATTCTAATGCCCTTCTCTTTGGCTATATCTACTGCCTTATCCTTCATGATATTTTTACATATTCTGCAGATACTGCTCCCTTTAGCTCCTTTAGTCCTTTTTAAAAGCTCATCTGTAATATCGTAATATATGACTGGAATATTAAATTTTTTAGAGAGTTTTTCAACCATTTTTTTTGATACATCCCAACTCCATCTATGGTAGAAGTGTATTAAATATTCTATATTTAACCCCAAATCCTTAGCTAAGGCAATAGCTGTTGAGCTATCCTTTCCACCACTTGCCATAACTACAATACCTTCATCTAAAGCATGTTTTTCTTTAAATTGTTCTATAATATCTCTTTTTAATTCATATAGGTTGTTTAATTTTCTTTTATTTTTTGTCCATTCTGAAAATTCCATGGTTTCACATGAGTTGTTTATTTTTAAATATCGGTTTTTAATTATTAAAATTGAATGTTCATAAAATATGAACTTTAATTCAAAATAGAAAACTTTATATACCATTGTGTATCTTAATATCTATCGTAAATTAGCTACAACCTACAAAAGGTGATGCCGTGAAAAAAATATTGGCAGTGATATTGGGGCTGTGCTTAATAGTCCCAATAATATCTATGGCAGGATGTGTAGGAGGAAATCAGCCCTCAACCAATGAAAAGCCTTCCAAAATAATAATTAGAACTACAGGAGCAACATTTCCAAAATACCAAATCGAGAAATGGATTGAAGATTATCAAAAAACCCATCCAAATGTCAAGATTGAATATGAGGGAGGAGGTTCAGGATACGGACAAGAGGCATTTTTAAAGGGTCTAACTGACATTGGAAGGACTGACCCCCCAGTTAAAGAAAGCATGTGGAATAAATTTTTAAAAACTGGAGACCAGCCATTACAATTCCCAGAGATTGTTGGGGCAGTTGTTGTAACTTACAATATCCCAGAAATTGGAGATAAAACCTTAAAATTAAGTAGGGATGTATTAGCTGACATATTCTTAGGTAAAATTGTATATTGGGACGATGAAAGAATCAAAAAAATAAATCCAGATATTGCTGATAAGTTACCTCATAAAAAGATTATCGTTGTCCATAGAAGTGATGCAAGTGGAACAACAGCTATATTCACAACATACTTAAGCTTAATTAGTAAGGAGTGGGCTGATAAAGTTGGAGCTGGAAAAGTCGTAAATTGGCCTGTTGATGAGATGGGTAGGGGAGTTGCTGGAAAGGGTAACCCAGGAGTTGTTGCAATAATAAAATCAACACCGTATTCAATTGGATATACAGAGTTATCTTATGCAGTTGAAAATAAATTACCTGTTGCGGCATTAGAAAACAAAAATGGTAAATATGTTAAGCCAACAGATGAGACAATAAAAGCAGCAGTTTCAGAAGTTAAAGCAAATATTCCTAACCCAACAGAAGGTTATAAGGAAGATTTAAAGCAGATGTTGGATGCTCCTGGAGATAATGCCTATCCAATAGTTGCATTCACCCACTTATTAGTCTGGGAAAACAAAAATGGTAAGCACTACTCACCAGAAAAAGCCAAGGCTATAAAAGACTTCTTAACATGGGTATTAACTGAAGGGCAAAAACCAGAACACTTAGCTCCAGGGTATGTAGGATTACCAGAAGATGTTGCTAAGATTGGACTAAATGCTGTAAATATGATAAAAGAATAAATCTAATTCAGTCTTTTTTATTTTTTAGCTTTAAAAATTAAAGATTCTTACAATCTGATTTTTAATGAGACTTCACAAAAATAGAGGTTCTATTGCATGTTGACTCCCTTACACGTCTAAGTTCCTTATTGAGAATATAAAATGCGAAAGTCTATTTAAGTAAGGTATAAATACTACCTTAATCCTATTTTAATTAACAATTAATTCACAATTAGTGTAATAAAATACTAACTTAGGTAGAAACTATGGATTTGAAAAAGATGCTAAAAAAAGTGGATGAATTTAAAATAATAACATTGCCAGCAATATTTATCGTTTTTATCCTGTTTGTGCTAATATTGGGGTTTTACTTCTTCAACGCACTCCCGGCTATTGAGAGGTATGGAATTGATTTGTTTATAACAAATGTTTGGCAGGCCGCAGAAGAAGCATCAAAAGAAGTTTATGGATTAGCAGCACCAATTTGGGGTAGCATTTATACTGCAACGATTGCTGTTTTGATAGCTTTACCTTTATCCCTAGCTTATGCAATATTTGTTAATGACTATGCCCCAAAAAAACTAAAGTATCCTTTAATAGTAATCTCAGATATTATGGCTGGATTGCCAACAATAATCTATGGGATATGGGGAGCTTTTATATTAGTTCCTTTGTTGAGAGACCACGTTATGAAGTTTTTATATGAACACTTTTCATTCATCCCTCTCTTTAATTACCCTCCATTATCCGGTTATTGTTATTTATCAGCAGGAATTTTGTTGGGAATAATGGTTACTCCATTTGCCGCGGCTATTATTAGAGAGGCCTATGCAATGATTCCATCTGTTTATAAAGAGGGATTGGTGGCTTTAGGAGCTACAAGGTATGAAACTACCAAGGTTTTGATAAAATACATAAGACCAGCTATAATTTCTGGGCTTATATTGGCTTTTGGTAGGGCTCTGGGAGAGACGGTTGCTGTTTCACTGGTTATTGGAAACTCTTTCAACCTAACTTACAAGCTCTTTGCTCCGGGCTATACAATCTCATCATTGATAGCAAATCAGTTAGGAAATGCAGTTTTGTATGAATACATGACTTCAGTTCTTTACGCCGCTGGATTGGTGCTGTTTGTTATAGGGCTGGTTATTAATATCATTGGAATTTATTATTTGAAGAGGTGGAGAGAGCATGTCTCCCATTAAACATAAAGCTATTAGGATGATTAAAGATAAAATATTTCTATTTGTTGTTGGTGCATTAACTTTATTAGCAATACTTCCATTATTCCACATCATTATTTCAATTGTCTTAAAAGGAATGCCAATAATAATGGAAAGGGGATTAACTTTCATAACTGGGACTTTAAGTGAGGGAGGAATAGGACCGGCAATCGTTGGGACGTTGATGCTAACATTTTTAGCAACACTTATTGGATTACCTTTAGCTTTCTTAGCTGGAGCTTATGCTTATGAATTCCCAAATAGCTTTATTGGAAGAGCTACAAAGATGCTTTTGCAGATAATGTTGGAGTTCCCAACTATACTGGTTGGGACATTTGTTATGGGAATTTTAGTTGTTCCAATGGGAACATTTTCAGCTTTAGCCGGAGCTTTGGCTTTAGCTTTAATATTAACTCCTTATGTAGCAGTTTATACAGAGGAGGCAATGGCAGAAGTCCCAAAAATTTATAAAGAGGGGGGTTATGCTTTAGGATGCACAAGGGCACAGGTTATATTTAAAGTTGTTACAAAGATGGCTAAAAAAGGAATATTAACAGGAATTTTAATAGGAATGGCTAAAGTTGCAGGGGAAACTGCTCCTCTGCTATTCACCGCTGGAGGGCTTTATGAGGTTTATCCAACAAATCCATTAGAGCCAGTTGGGGCAATTCCTCTCCTCATCTATACGTTAGTTCAAAGCCCTTCGATAGAAGACCACCAAATGGCATGGGGAGCAGCTTTAGTAATGCTCATAATATTTTTAGCGATATTTGTCCCAATAAGATATGCTTTAAAGGATGATATAAAGCTATAAAATAAAAAATAGAAAGGGATGGAAATGGCAAAGGTAAAGATGGAAACAAAAAACTTAAATTTGTGGTATGGAGAAAAACAGGCACTATTTGATATAAACATCCCAATTTATGAGAATAAAATAACTGCTTTGATTGGGCCAAGTGGATGTGGTAAATCAACATTCTTAAGATGTTTAAATCGGCTAAATGATTTAATAAGTAATGTTAGGATAAAAGGAGAGGTTTTATTGGACGGAAAAAACATTTATGATAAAGATGTTGATGTTTATGAGCTAAGAAAGAGAGTAGGAATGGTATTTCAAAAGCCAAATCCTTTTGCTATGAGCATATACGATAATGTTGCATTTGGTCCAAGAATTCACGGAATCAAAGATAAAAAAGAATTAGATAAGATAGTTGAATGGGCGTTAAAGAAAGCGGCTTTATGGGATGAAGTTAAAGATGAATTGCACAAAAACGCTTTATCATTATCTGGGGGGCAACAACAGAGATTGTGCATAGCAAGAGCCATAGCCGTTAAACCAGAGGTTTTATTAATGGATGAGCCAACCTCTGCCTTAGACCCAATTTCTACCCTAAAGATAGAGGAATTGATGGTTGAATTAGCTAAGGATTATACAATTGTTGTTGTTACCCATAACATGCAGCAAGCAAGTAGAGTTTCAGATTACACAGCATTTTTCTTAATGGGGAAGTTAATTGAGTTTGGAGAGACAGAGCAGATATTCTTAAACCCACAGAAGAAGGAGACGGATGATTATATCAGTGGTAGATTTGGTTAAAATTACTTTATAAGGTGAATTACAATGGTAAAAAAATTTGATGAAGTATTAAAAGAGATAGAAGAGGATTTAATGAAGATGGGTGATTTATGTATTGAACAGATAGAAGATGCTGTAAAAGCATTTACAGAGGGGGATATAGAGCTCGCAAAACAGGTGAGAAAGAGAGATAATGAGATAGATTTAATGGAGATTGAGATTGAAGATAAGTGTGTCAAAGCAATTGCGTTATATCATCCAGTATCTGGAGATTTGAGGGAGTTAATGACAGCTATTAAAATATCTTCAAAGTTGGAGAAAGTTGGAGATAATGCATCAAAGATATGTAAAATACTGCTAAAATCCAATTTAGAGGGGAAGAGAAAGAATGAGTTATTAATTGTTATGAAAGATTACTTAGTTAATATGCTAAGAAATGCAATGATATCTTTTAAAAATAGGGATGAGAAGTTAGCAAGAGAAGTTTATGAAATGGACAAAAGATTAGATGATTTGTATGAGCAATTATATAGAAGTATGATAAGCAAAATCCTCGAAGACCCGAAAAATTTAACTTTAGCTACTGAGATAATTTTTGCCGCTAAATATTTAGAGAGGAGTGGAAATATCGTTGCTTCAATAGGGGATAGAGTTGTTTATATGATTACTGGAGAAAGGATAAAAGAGGAGGAATTAGAAGAAAAAATGAATCAATAACTTTTTTATAATATGAGAGAATCACAACAAAAAAATTTTATATTATTTTACTAATTATTTTTATTTTGCATAGCCAGTTAAAGGTGGAGATTATGAAAATATATTTGAACGGAAAGTTTGTTGATGAGAAAGATGCAAAGGTTTCTGTCTTTGACCATGGTTTATTATATGGAGATGGAGTTTTTGAAGGGATTAGGGCTTATGATGGCGTTGTTTTTATGTTGAAAGAGCATATAGACAGATTGTATGATTCAGCAAAATCTCTCTGCATAGACATCCCATTGACGAAAGAAGAGATGATTGATGTTGTTTTAGAAACATTGAGAGTTAATAATCTGAGAGATGCCTATATAAGATTGGTTGTTACAAGAGGAGTTGGTGACTTAGGGTTAGACCCAAGAAAATGTAATGAACCAACTATTTTCTGTATAGCAATTCCTATGCCTCCATTATTAGGAGAGGAGGGGATTAGAGTTATAACCGTTTCAGTTAGAAGACTGCCAGTAGATGTTTTAAATCCAGCAGTTAAATCACTCAATTATTTAAACAGTGTCTTAGCAAAGATTCAAGCAAACTATGCTGGAGTTGATGAGGCATTTTTATTGGATGATAAGGGATTTGTTGTTGAAGGAACCGGAGATAATATTTTTATAGTTAAAAATGGAATTTTAAAGACCCCTCCAGTTTATCAGAGTATCTTAAAAGGAATTACAAGAGATGTCGTTATAAAATTAGCTAAAGAAGAGGGCATTGAGGTTGTTGAAGAACCATTAACCTTACATGATTTATACACTGCTGATGAACTCTTTATCACAGGAACAGCTGCTGAGATAGTGCCTGTCTTTGAGATAGATGGTAGAGTTATAAACAATAAACAAGTTGGAGAGATTACCAAAAAATTAAAAGAAAAGTTTAAAGAAATTAGAACAAAATGGGGAATAAAAATTTATGATGAATAAAAAATAAAAAAGTTAAAAAATTTAGTTTATTTCATTATATATTTTTTATTTTCTAATTATTGCCATTGCTAAAACTCCTTCAATATCAACTGAATCTACTTCCTCTCCTTCACAGAACAAAGCTCTCTTGACATCTTTAATGTGTTCTTTCCTAATAACTCCATATTCTGTTTCTAAACCTCCTTCGTTAATTATCTTTTCAAGTGTCTCTTCATCTGCATTCTTAATTAAGTCCATAACATACTTGGCATTCTTTTTAAACTCAGGCCCTATCTTTGATTTATCAGGGATTATTTCAACAATCTTTGATTCAAGGGCTGGTTTGCCTTTAATTATTTTGAGTTCTTCAATTTTTAATGTTCCTTTAATGTCCTCAGCTGTTTTAACTAACGCATTGTATGTCTCTTCATCTTCTGTATAAATCTCAACGTATTTTAATGGAGCATTTAAGGCCATCCCTGAATTTGCTTTAAATCTTCTAATTGAAATAACTGTATTTTTAGCTATCTCTCCAAATCTCTCTGCCTCTTCATTTATAAATCTCTCATCAATTTCTGGGAATGAGAAGTGGAGATTATCTATTTTATAAATTTCTGCCATATAGTCAGAGAAGTGTGGAGCGAATGGACAAAGTAATCTAACTAATTTGTCAATTACATAGTATAATGTCCATCTTGCTTCTTTCTTTGCCTCTTCATCATCACCATACAGTCTGTATTTAACCATCTCTATGTAGTTGTCACAGAACTCATGCCAGACGAATTTGTAAATTTCTACTATTGTATTAAACCTATAATTCTCTAAATCTCTATCAACTCTTTCAATTAACTTCTGCAACTTACTCAAAATCCATAAATCAATTGGGTTGCTAATTTCCATTGGTTTCTTTAATTCATCAATAATATCATCACTTATGTGCATTTTAGCAAATCTACAGGCATTCCAGAACTTCCTTAAGAATCTATAGCCGTAATCAACCTCTTTCCATAAGAATTGGACATCGTCTCCAACAACGCTGTTACTTGCCCACAATCTTAAAGCATCAGCTCCATACTTGGTTATAATTTCATCTGGCTCTACAACATTTCCTCTACTTTTACTCATCTTATGCCCATCTTCTCCAAACACCATTCCATTTATAACAATCTCATTCCATGGCTTCTTACCAGTTAAAGCTATTGACTTAACTATGGTATAGAAAGCCCACGTCCTAATTATATCATGTCCTTGTGGTCTTAGTTGGACAGGATAATGCTTCTCAAAGAATTCATCATCATCCAACCACTTTGTTATAACCATTGGTGTTATTGAAGAGTCCATCCATGTATCTAAAACATCTGTCTCTGGGATTAAATCAGTGTTTCCACACTTATCACAAACATAGCTTGTTTTAGTTGGGTCTATTGGCAAATCTTCTTCTTTAGCAACAACTACATTTCCACACTTTGGACAATACCAAACGGGTATTGGTGTAGCAAAAATCCTCTGCCTACTTATAACCCAGTCCCAATCCATATCCTCAATCCAATTCAGCAGTCTAATTTTCATGTGCTCTGGAACCCATTTAATCTCATCAGCAACCTCTCTAATTTTTGGAATTAACTTTCTAACATTGACAAACCACTGTTCAGTAACGATAATTTCAATTGGTGTCTTACATCTCCAACAAACACCAACATTCTGTTTTATTGGTTCTTGCTTAACTAAATAACCCTCTTTCTTTAAATCTTCAATAATCTTCTCTCTTGCTTCCTCTGTCTTTAATCCTTTATACTTTCCAGCTATTTCTGTTAATTCTCCCTTCTCATCAATTGCCTTCTTAATTTCCAATTTATGCCTATTGACCCATAAAACGTCTGTCTTATCACCAAATGTACAAACCATAACCGCTCCAGTACCAAACTCCTTCTCTACGTCCTCATCAGCCAATAACTTAACCTTATGCCCAAACAATGGAACTATAAACTCCTTTCCAATTAAATGCTTGTATCTCTCATCTTCTGGATGAACTAAGATAGCAACACACGCAGCCATTAATTCAGGTCTTGTTGTTGCTATCAACAAATATCCATCTCCATCAGCAGCAGGGAATTTTATATAGTTTAGCTTACTTTCTCTCTCTTTATACTCAACTTCAGCAAATGCAATAGCTGTTTGACATCTTGGACACCAATTTACTGGGAATTTTCCTCTGTAAATTAATCCATCTTTATACATCCTAACAAAGGCAGTTTGGGATTTTTTAATATACTCCGGGGTCATTGTTATATACTCCCTATCCCAATCAATAGAAATTCCTAAAGATTTTATCTGTCTTCTCATTTTTTCAATGTTTTCTTTTGTTAGCTCAATACACAACTCTCTAAATTTATGTCTATCAATATCTGACTTTGTTATGCCGTGTATCTCTTCAACCTTAACCTCTGTTGGTAATCCATGGCAATCCCAACCTTGTGGGAATAAAACATTAAATCCTTTCATTCTCTTGTATCTTGCTATTATATCCATGTAAGTCCAGTTTAAAGCATGTCCTAAGTGTAATCTACCAGTTGGATATGGTGGAGGAGTGTCAATAATATATGGTGGCTTATTACTCTCTTCATCAAATTTGTAAATTTTACTTTCTTCCCACTTTTTTTGTATTTGTTTCTCAATCTCTATATTGTAATCCTTTGGCATCTCCATGTAAATCACCATTAATCTTTTAGAGCGTTTTTAATTTAATAAAAATAGTTAAGGTTTAAATAAATAACTCTGCAATATATTCATACATTTAATTAAAAAGTTATTTATTTGCTAAAATTACTTCCTTTATAGCATACCACTTCTTTATCGAAATTGGTTTTACAATACCATTAATCACATCATAAAATAGAATCTCATTTTTAATTAAAAATTTAATTTCATCTATGAGATTGTTTTTTATAATTTCACTAATATCAACTTTTATTTTATTTTCAAATAATTTTAAAGTATTAAATAACCTTTCCATTTCAAATTCTTTTTGAGTTGATATTAAATATAGGATTTTATCCCTCTCAATATTTATCCACTGTCTTATAGTTTGTTCAACAGATAAACCTAATTTTTTATTATTTATTAATTGGGAGATTTCATAAGGTAAGGATAGATAATTTAAGGCATAATTAATCTCTTCCTCATTAAAACCTTCTTCTTTTAAAATCTCTCTTATAGTTCCTTTTCTTAACCAATCAATTAGATAATATTCGGAAGTATTTTCTAAAGTAGAGTTTTGATATATCTCTTCAATAAATAAGGTATCAGAAGTTAGACAAATAACATGGCATAGATGTCTTACTTTAGTCAAATGCACAAAGAGATTAAATAACTCATTCAATAAAGATTTATCTTTACCATTTCCATTAAAGTAGATATTTTTTAATTTCTGCAGCTCATCTATAATTAAAACTGGCTTTTTTCCATCTCTAACAACTGCTTCAATTCCTTCGTAAATCTTATCAAACACATCATTTAGAGATGATTCATCAAAATTAAACTTTTCTTCAACTCCAAACTTCCATATTTTTAGATTAACCTCAAATCTATTTAACACATACTTTTTATCCGATTTTTCAAAAAATATTTTTAAAAACTCTTCTTTTGTTGGTGTTGCATATCTTCTTAAATCATAATAGAAAAATACCAAATCATCCCTCTTAGATAACTCCTCAATAACTCTTAACATAACAGTTGTTTTACCTGACGATTTAGGCCCATAAACGAATAAAATAGAGTTTGGTTCTAATTGGCAGTAGGTTTTTAGATAATGTAATTCTTTCTCTCTATTGTAGAATTTCATAATCTTCACCTTTACTACTAAAAATAATAAAAAAGCGTTATTTCTTAAACCATTCTGGATAACCAACTATTTTATATCCACCAAAAGGTCCCGACTTACTCTCTATTTTAAAGCCAAGTGTTTTTAAATCCTTTATTCTGTTATGCACTGCTACTCTACTCTTTCTATCAATATAATCTTTTAAAAACTCTCCAGATATAAAATCAGAGTTTTTTGCAAATATTTTATTCCTTTCCAATATTTTTCTTGCTTCTTCTTCTCCAAACTTCTCTGATAGTTTATGGTATAAATCATCAACTCCAATAAGAATATTTAAAAGGATGAAGTGCCCAATATCTAACTTTATATTATTCTCATAAGCCTTTTTTAAAAACTCCCAGAAATCATAATCCTTCCTCTCAATCATGTTTTTTATTTCATCCTCTATCCTCATTCAACCCCCTTTCCTTCTTTTTGCCAATTTTCTTGCCAATGCAACCATACCTATCTCAATAAGTCCAACAAAGAACTTTTCCAAACCACCACAAGCCCAAATTGCCTTTCCAAATGTTGTTTTTTTAATTCTCTCTTCATACTCTTTTGGGGTTATTTCCTTTCCAGTCATTCTCTTTGTTACAACCGCTGCTGCTTCCATTAACTCCTCCCAGCTTATATCTCCAATATGATTATGCAATTCCTTAAATATCTTATACACTGGGATTTCATACAACTTAGCTAACGTTTTAACAACATCACAGTTTCTAACCATTCCTACAACTCTACCATCCCTTGTTAAAACTGGGATGCTAACAACTTTATACTTAACGAACTTTAAAACCACATCTCTTGCCTCATTATCTTCATATACAGTAATAACCTCCTCAGCAGGTCTCATAAACTCTGTTATTGGCTTTTTAAAATCTTTTTCTGATATGCCTAACAACTCTAATGTAGTTACCCAACCAACTAATTTATCCTCCTTATCAACAATAGGTGCAGAGAATCTCTTCTTCTTTTTTAATAAGTTTATTGCATCCTCAACGGTCTCATCCACATATATCTTAGCAAAATTTTTATCCATCAAATCTCTAACTTTCATAGTATCACAAGAAAATGTTTATGATAAAATAATGTTATTTGGCTTAATGTTTTTATTTCTATCTCTTTAGAAATTTTAATACCTATTCTATTAATCCAATCTATTGGTTATATACCCTTTAACTGCACTTATAGCGGCAATCTTTGGAGATGCCAAGTAGATATAGCTGTTTATATGCCCCATCCTCCCTCTGAAGTTTCTATTTGTCGTTGATAAACAAACCTCTCCCTCAGCTAAAACTCCTTGATGAGCTCCTAAGCAAGGGCCACATCCAGGAGTGCAAATCATAGCCCCAGCTTTGACAAATATATCAATAAGCCCCTCTTTTAAAGCCTGCATAAAAACCTTTTTTGATGCTGGAATGACAATTAATTTAACATCTTTATGAATCTCCCTGCCTTTTAAATACTTAGCTGCCTCTCTTAAATCACTCAATCTCCCATTTGTACAACTACCTATAAAAACTTGATTTATTTCAGTACCTTCAACCTCACTAACTGGTTTTACGTTATCTGGATGATGAGGAACTGCTATCTGCTCCTCCATATCTGTTATATCAATCTCAATTTCTTTATAGTAGTTTGCTTCATCCCTATCTACAGTTATTCTTTCTTTTTTTAGTTTTACAATTTCCTCATCACTCAGATTTCTTTCTTTCTTTAAATAATTATAGGTTATATCATCAGCCTCTATAACTCCAGTCTTACCTCCCATCTCTATTGCCATGTTACATAATGTTAGCCTCCCATCCATATCCATGTTTTTAACAACCTCTCCACCATATTCAATAGCCATATATGTCGCTCCTCTCCTTCCAATTTCTTTGCAAACCCTTAAAACAATATCTTTTGGAGAGATATTTTCATTTTTCCCAACAATATCAACCCTAATAGTTTTAGGCACTTTAATCCATGTCTCTCCTGTTGCATAGATGTAAGCCATGTCAGTAGCTCCAAACCCAGTGGCAAAAGCTCCAAAAGCCCCATGTGTGCATGTATGGCTGTCTCCACCAGCTACGAACATGTTTGGTAAAACATAATTCTCAGCTAATATTTGATGGCATATCCCTTCTCCACCCTTATGAAACTTTTTAATATTAAACCTTTTAACAAACTCTAAAGCCAATTTTTGCATCTCAGCAGCTTTAACTGTGTTTGCTGGGACGTTGTGGTCGAATGCAACAACTATCTTATCTGGATTCCAAACGCTATCACTCATCTCTTTTAAAGCTTTGTAAGCTAAAGGTGTAGTCCCATCATGAGTCATTGCCAAATCAACTTCAACTTCAATGCTATCTCCTGCACAAACCTCATAACCAACTTTTTTTGATAGTATCTTCTCCACCAATGCCACACTACCACCTAATCAAAGAATATTATATTTGCCCTTGGGTCAGTCTCAAAAACAATCTTTCCATCTTTAAATACTCTAACCACTCCTCCACTCTGAGAGACAGTCACAGCTATTGCATTTGTATTTTTTGTTATACATGCAGCAGCTACATGTCTTGCTCCTAAACCTTTTGGTATATCAACATCTCCTTTTGTCTCTAAAAATCTACCTGCTGAAACTACTTTACCCTCATCAGTAATTATAAATGCTCCATCAATAGAAGATAGCTCTTTTATAGTCCCTTTTACATTTTCATCAAATATACTTGCATTGTGTCCAGCAAATGGATTTAATATTAAAGGTTTTGACATGTTCATAACGTTTAAGGTATCTCCAATAACGAAAATCGTTCCTACATACTCCCCTTCTCTCCCCTCTCTCCCAATTTCCATAGCTAATTTTATAACCTCTTTTAAAGTTTTTTTCTGTTTTTCATCCAATGTTTCAAAGAGTTCATACAAAGTTATTGTCTTTACATGCTCTTTTACATTAACAACCATTATTGTATCCAACTTCCCAGGAGTTTTTGGTTCCCCTACAACTGCAACAATCTTGTGATTTTCTTTTAAAATTTTCATTTTAAGGGCATGCACTATCCCACTACTTATTATCATACATCTATTATCCTCTCTATGTTTAATAAAGATAGGATAAATATTCTTTTCATTTTCATAAGAAATTTTTTTATAAGTTACTTGATTTGGTGTGGCAACAATTATTTTTACATCTTTATGGGTCATCTTATCGAGTACTTTCTTTATTTTTGGATAATCATCTCTTTTTAAAAGAGATTTTAGCAGTTCATAAGATTTGCCAGTTTCAGTAAATATCATCAACGCATCTGCCTTAATATCATAAGCCAACTCCAACCCATGCTTTATTATGTACTTTGCCACATTCATTTTTAAACACCAAATTATCTCTTTGCGTATCTAACTAATGCCTCTGCTATTTTTTATCTACATACACCTTTTAGTAAAAGCTTTATCAAAACGGATACATTAAAAGGGGATTTCGTCCCCTTAATGTCTCTTTAAGATTTTGCATACCTAATTAAAGCTTCAGCTATCTTTCTATCTGCATTTATTCCTATATCTCTAAAGCCCTTAGTTCCTGGGGAAGAGTTGAGTTCAATAACATAATAACTGTCTTTTGTTGGTAATACATCTACTCCTAAAATTACAGCCTCAGATAACTCGGCACATTTTAAAGCCAATTCTTCAAGTTCCTCATCAATATTTAGTTTCTCGACGATATTCCCTAAATATAGGTTGGTTCTAAAATCTCTGCTAACTCTTCTATAGCCACCAACAACTTCTCCATCAACAACTAATATTCTCATATCCTTATATAAGCCATTTTCCTTAAAATCAATAAACTCCTGTATAATCTTCCCTTCCCATATTGCATTCTTTGTAAGTTCCTTCAACTCATTATAATTTTTTGCCATAAATACTTTCAAACCACACTTTGAGAAGGAATTTTTTACAATTACTGGAAACTCAATATTATATTTCTCAATAAATTTAACTGCATCCTCATAATCTCTAATTAATGCTGTTTTTGGTGTCTTTATATTATTCTTTGCAAGTAACTTTATGCATTTAAACTTATCTGATGTAAGGTAGAGAGTTTTAATTGGATTTATAAATCTACAGCCCTCAACTTCCAATGCATTTATAAATTGCCAAGAATACAAAGTTAGCCGGTCAAAATAATCTCCTATTCCGCATCTTGAATGAATTAAGTCCGTTTCTAATTTAAAATCATAACTCATTAATGTTTCAGGATGTGATAATAAAAATATATCACACTCAGCCCCTAATTTTTCAATCTCATTTTTTAAGCTCCATACACTGCAACTTTTTCCTTCTGGGGATAAAATTGTTATCTTCACCATAAACATCCCAGAAATAAAAATTATAGAGAAACTAAGAATTAAGATTAAATATTTACCAATTCATCTATACTAATTAATTTTTGCTCTCCTGTAATCATGTCCTTTAAAGTTACCTTCCCCTCATTAAGCTCTTTCTCTCCAACAATAATTACCTTCTTAAATCCTCTTGAATTTGCGTAATCTAATGCCTTTCTCAACTTTCTACCCATAATTTCAAGTTCCACTATTTTTCCTGCCTTTCTTAACTTATCAGCTATAATCAATGATTTTTTAATTAATTCCTTATCTTTTTTTACTGGGATTATTAAGATGCCTTCTTCCTCAATATCTAAATCATCGATATTCATCATAATTCTATCAAATCCATAGGCAAAACCAACAGCTGGTGTTGGTTCTCCTCCAAACGTCTCTATTAAATTATCATATCTCCCTCCACCACATATCTGCTTAGCTCCCTTCTTTCCATATATCTCAAATACCATTCCAGTGTAGTAATCTAAACCCCTCGCAATTCCAAGGTTTATTGTGTATTTATCATGAATAACAAATTCTAAAATCTTTTCTAAGTTTTTTATCGCCTCTATAGATTTTGGGAAATCTTTCAATATCTCTTTTAGTTCATCTAAAATCTCTCTCCCTCCTTTAAATTTTAATATATCAAATATTAACTCTTTCTTCTCCTCTCCCAAAATTTCATTTAAATAAACTTCTAAATTTTCATAATCTTCCTTATCTATCAACCTTCTTATTTTAACCTCTTCTTCCTCACTAACATTAAACTCCTCTAACACACCTTTTAAAACTCCCAGATGTCCTATATGAACATCAAAATCCAAACCAATATTTATCAATCCATCCATTGCTAAATTTAAAACTTCAGCATCTGCCAATGGCTCTTTACATCCAATTAGCTCACAACCCATCTGCCAAAACTCTCTAAACCTCCCTGCCTGTGGTCTTTCATATCTAAAGCAATTGGCAAAGTAATAAAGCCTTAAGGGTTTTTGCAAATTCTTTAATTCATTTAAATAGAATCTAACAACTGGAGATGTCATCTCTGGCCTTAAAGCCATTTCTCTTCCACCATGGTCTTTAAACACATACAACTGCTTTCTAATCTCTTCTCCTGTTTTTTTTGCTATCAACTCAAAAGTTTCAAAGGTTGGAGTTAATATCTCTTTGTAACCATATCTCTCAAATACTTCTCTCAACTTGTTTTCAATAAATCTTCTTTTTTTCATCTCTTCTGGTAAAAAGTCCCTTGTTCCTCTTGGTTTTTGGAACATTCCTATCATCCTTAATACTTTTGTTTTTTGTTAAAATAGAATAGCAAAGCCAATTTATAAAATCTTTGTTTTACAACGTGGTTTGCAAAAATATTTTTATATTCATAAGGATTGATAGTGAACTAACCATGAACACAACCGAAAAGTATATATAGAATCTCATCAACATATATATACCGAACAAGGTAACAACCTGAGGTGATGAAAATGGCAATGGCAGGAGCACCTATAGTAGTATTACCACAAAATGTTAAAAGATATGTTGGAAGAGACGCTCAAAGAATGAACATCTTAGCAGGTAGAATTATCGCTGAGACAGTTAGAACAACATTAGGACCAAAAGGAATGGACAAAATGTTAGTTGATGAATTAGGAGATATAGTTGTTACAAACGACGGGGTTACAATATTAAAAGAAATGAGTGTTGAGCACCCAGCTGCTAAGATGTTAATTGAAGTTGCTAAAACCCAAGAAAAAGAAGTTGGAGACGGTACAACAACAGCAGTCGTTATTGCTGGAGAGTTGTTAAGAAAAGCTGAAGAGTTGTTAGACCAAAACATCCACCCATCAGTCATCATCAATGGATACGAGATGGCAAGAAATAAAGCAATTGAAGAGTTAAAGTCAGTTGCTAAAGAAGTTAAACCAGATGACACTGAAATGTTAAAGAAAATTGCAATGACATCAATTACTGGTAAAGGAGCAGAGAAAGCAAGAGAGCAGTTAGCTGAAATCGTCGTTGAGGCAGTTAGAACAGTTGTTGATGAAGAAACTGGAAAAGTTGATAAGGACTTAATTAAAGTTGAGAAGAAGGAAGGAGCTCCAATTGAAGAAACAACCTTAATTAGAGGAGTTGTTATTGACAAAGAGAGAGTCAACCCACAAATGCCAAAGAAAGTTGAAAACGCTAAGATTGCATTGTTAAACTGCCCAATTGAAGTCAAAGAAACAGAAACTGATGCAGAGATAAGAATTACTGACCCAGCTAAGTTAATGGAGTTCATTGAGCAAGAAGAGAAGATGATTAAAGACATGGTTGAGAAAATAGCTGCTACAGGAGCTAATGTTGTCTTCTGTCAAAAAGGAATTGATGACTTAGCTCAGCACTACTTAGCTAAGAAAGGAATCTTAGCAGTAAGAAGAGTTAAGAAGTCAGACATGGAGAAATTAGCTAAAGCTACAGGAGCAAGAATAATAACAAAAATTGATGACTTAACACCAGAAGACCTTGGAGAAGCTGGATTAGTTGAAGAGAGAAAAGTTGCTGGAGATGCAATGATATTCGTTGAAGAGTGCAAGCATCCAAAGGCTGTAACAATCTTAGCAAGAGGTTCAACAGAGCACGTTGTTGAAGAAGTTGCAAGAGCAATTGATGATGCAATTGGAGTTGTCAAGTGTGCATTAGAAGAAGGTAAGATTGTTGCTGGTGGGGGAGCAACTGAGATAGAATTAGCTAAGAGATTAAGAAAATTCGCTGAAACAGTTGCTGGAAGAGAGCAGTTAGCAGTTAAGGCATTCGCTGATGCTTTAGAAGTAATACCAAGAACATTAGCTGAGAACTCAGGATTAGACCCAATTGACATGCTCGTTAAGTTGAGAGCTGCTCACGAGAAAGAAGGCGGAGAAGTCTACGGATTAGACGTCTTCGAAGGAGAAGTAGTTGATATGATGGAGAAAGGGGTTGTTGAACCATTGAAAGTCAAGACACAGGCAATTGACTCAGCTACAGAGGCATCAGTCATGCTCTTAAGAATCGATGACGTCATAGCTGCTGAGAAAGTTAAAGAAGACAAGGGAGGAGAAGGAGGAGACATGGGAGGAGGTGACGAATTTTAACTCCTCCTCTGAATAAATAACTTTTTAGCTTTTTAAATTTTTATTTTTTATTTTACTTTAAATCTATAAATTTAAATATTTAATTAAAATTCAAAAATAAAAAATTAGTAGTTAAAAACTTAGGAAACAGTTGCTATCGTCCTAACACACCCTCCACCATCTCCAACTGGAACACTCTGCCCGTCCTTTCCACAGTAGCCAACACTCAGCTCAAAGTCTTTTGTAACTGCATCGACCTTAAATAAAATATCTAAAATCTCCCCACTTAATCCAGCATCTTTTAAAACTTGAGTTAGCTCACCATTTTCAATTAAATAAGCTTCAACTGCACTGAATTGGAATAATCCTTTACCAGTATCAACCTGCCCTCCTCTCGAACCCTTTAAAAATATTCCCTCTTTTGTATCCTCTAAAAGCTCTTCAAAACTCCAATCTCCAGGTTTTATAAAGGTGTTACTCATCCTTACAATTGGCTTATTTAATCCCTCAGCTCTACCATTTCCTGTTAGCTCAGCATCCATCCTTCCAGAAGTTTCTCTTGAATGTAGATAGGTTTTTAAAATCCCGTTTTCAATTATAATGGTTTTTTTACCTTCAACTCCCTCATCATCATATTTATAAGAACCAAAAGCCCCATCAATTGTAGCATCGTCTATAACTGTAACATACTCGCTTCCAACTCTCTCTCCTATCTTATCTTTAAATACACTATCATTCTGCAAAACTAAATCTGCCTCTGCTGCATGCCCTACTGCCTCATGTATAAACACTCCAGCCAACTCTGGGTCTAAGATAACTTTAAATTTACCTTTTGGACATGGCTTTGCTTTTAATAATCTTAAAGCTCTATTTTTTGCTTCCAAAGCTAAATTTAAATAATTATCTTTTATTTTCTCAAATCCAAAGCCACCAGTTCTTTCAGCTCCATACTGTAAATTTCCGTTTTCCTTAGCAACACAGTTCATATACATTATGCATCTCGTTATCTCTCCCTCAATTCTTGAGCCTTCGCTATTCATAAATACTCTTTTCCCAAATACATCTGAATAACTAACAGAAATGCTCTTAATCTTTTCATCTGTCATATTTTTATAAGTATCTATAATAATCTCTTTCTTTTCTTCAATATCAATGTCAGTTGGATTTATTTTTCCAATCATTTTATAACTGTCAATTATTGCTTTATAATCTTTTAATATAATCTCTTTTTCTGAATATTCATTGGAAATTTTAGCTATTTTATATGCTTTATTTATTAGCTTTTCAATTTCCTCTTCATTTACTATGTTTGATGTAACAAATCCCCAGCCATTTTTATACAAAACTCTAACAGCAACTCCATTCCCAAAGCCAGATGAAATCTCTTCTATTTTACCATCTTTTAATGTTATTGTATTGCTCTCTCCAAAATTTATTCTAATATCTGCATAATCTCCAACTTCTAACATTTTTTCTATTTTTTCTAAGTTAATCATTTTCTCACCAAAAATATAATATTAATTTTATAGAACTTTTCACAGTTTATATGTTTAATAAAGCTTACAGATGCAAAGGCATAATTCTGCAAAAAACTATATTCCTGCGAAGTCCTATATTACAGTATAGAGGTGGTTATATTGAAAAAGGTAGCTATATTTCTGTTGATAATAAATATACTACCCATAGTTATCTTAGGTTTATATTTATATACGAATATGGGAGGAGCGGAAGACGTTAAAGAAGTCATAGAAAACTCGCCATTCAAAGAATTCACTTATATCGACCATAAGACACTTATGATGCTTAAAGATAATGTTAATCTTCAAAATCTCCCAGCAATATATAAAGAAACTCTAATTTTTATTAATGGTATTTATATAGGAAACCATGGAAGTATTGGTATCAAAGTGCCACTTGGATTTTTAATCAAATACATTCCAATTGACGATTTTAAGTATTATAATGGAGTTTTAATAAAAAATCTAAATGAAGATGATTTAGGGAAAGCTGAAATGAACGATTTAATTAATACAATCCCCCCGGATTATAAGGATGTCTTTATATATAGAGAGAACTACATAATTGGTATATATTATGACTTAAATTCAAATAAAACATATTTAGTATATGTATTCAGAAAACCAGATAATCAGAAAATTGATACTGAAAAACTTAAAAATGAATTACTACAAAAAACAAACGCAGTTGATTGTAATGTAATTGATATGGGAAATAAAGTTTATGTTTATTTGGAGTTTAATAGGATAAATCTAAATTTAATAAATAACGGGATAACATGAAAGTTGTGATAACGAGACCTAAAGAAAGAAGTGATATTTTTGCCAATTTATTAAAAAAAGAAGGATTTGAACCAATAATATTTCCAACATTGGAGATTGTATATAACAAAGACTTAAAAGTTGATTTAGATAACTATAATTGGATAGCCTTTACTTCACCAAGTGGGGTTATTGGATTACACAACATACTAACTGAACATGAAAAAGAAGAAATAAAAAATAAAAAAATTGCTGTTATTGGAGAAAAAACTGCTGAAACATTTAGAAAATATTTTGGTAGAGACCCTGATATAATACCAAAAGAATACACAGCTGAATCCCTCTTAGAAGAGATTAAAAAAGTTATTAAAAATGGAGATAGGTTTTTAATCCCAACAACCCCATCAACAAGAGATGTTTTAAAGAATAATTTAAATGCCGATTTGCTCTTTGTATATAAATCAGTAGAGCCAGAAAACTTAAAAAAAGATATTAAAAAACTAAAAGAGTTGATAGCAAAAGATAAATTTATTCTAACATTTACAAGTGGATTAACAGCCAAAAACTTTTTTAAATATGTGGATGATGAATTTTCCAATATTATAAAAGATAATTACATAGTTGCTATTGGCCCAATAACAGCTAAAGTTATTGAGAAATTTGGTTTTAAACCGTTAATTCCTAAAGTATATACTATTGAAGGAATTTTAGAGGTTATCAAAAAATTAAAGGAGATGTATAGCCATGATTAACGTAAATGATAGAGCTTTAATAAAAAAAGCCATAGATAAAATACATAAACTCGCTGAGAGGATAGATACCTTAAAGATTATGCATGTTTGTGGAAGTCATGAGCATACAATCTGCAAGTATGGGATTAGGGATGTTCTACCAGAAAATATAACCGTTGTTCCCGGCCCTGGATGTCCTGTTTGTGTAACAACACAAAAAGAGATAGATACAGCCATATACTTAGCTGATAATGGTTATGTTATAACAACCCTTGGAGACATGTACAGAGTCCCAGGGAGCGAAAAATCTCTAATGGAGAAGCAGTCTGAAGGTTGTGATGTTAGAATTGTTTATAGTATAAGTGAAGCAGTAAAGATGGCTAAAAAAGAGAAAGATAAAAAATTTGTCTTTGTAGCAATAGGTTTTGAAACTACAGCCCCAACAACTGGAGCTGAGTTAATAAGTTTAAAAGATAAGGATATAGATAACTTTTTCATTTTAAATTGCCATAGGCAAACTCCTCCAGTTATGGAGTTCTTGTTAAATGAGGGGGTTTATTTAGACGCCTTTATCTGTCCAGGACATGTTTCAACAATTACTGGATTAAAACCTTACTATAGCCTATGTGAAAAATACAATGCCCCAATGGTTGTTGCTGGCTTTGAACCTATAGATGTTTTAATGGCTATAATCATGATTTTAAGGCAAGTTATCAATGGAGAGGCAAGGGTTGAAAATGAATATATTAGGGCAGTTAAACCAGAAGGAAATGTTTTAGCTCAAAAAATAATAAATGAAGTTTTTGAAAGTATAGATGTTCCTTGGAGGGGTTTCCCAGTTGTTAAAAATGGTGGTTTTGGTTTGAGAGAAAAGTATAAGAAATTTGACATCTATGAGCATGAGGACATTCCAGAGATTAAGGAAAAGATTCCTAAAGGTTGCATCTGTGATAAGATTTTGAGAGGAGAGAAGTTACCAACAGATTGCCCATTATTTGGAAAGGTTTGCACTCCTCTAAATCCAGTGGGTAGTTGTATGGTCTCGGATGAGGGGACTTGTAGGATATTTTATAAGTATAGAAGGATTTAATTTTATTTAATATATTAACTAACTTTTGAAACTTGAAGTAAGCAAAAAAGTTTAGTGTTAGAATTTCCATTGAAGTGTAGATGAAACTAATTCAAACTCGAACAAATATCTAATCTTAGGCACTTTCTTTGATTCCTAATCCTTTTTTAATGTTCTTCACAATAAGCTTTTGCCCGTCAACTTCAAATCCTCCACTTAATGGTAATTCATTTAAAAATATATATGAGTCTAAGTCAATGTATGAAAACTCTCCAGTTCCACATGCCAAATGAACACTTGGAGCTAACCCGACATTTGATTCCAGCATACACCCAATCATAAGGTCTAAACCTGAAGCTTTGGCTACGGCTATTATATCTAAAGCCTCCAACACCCCACCACATTTGGCAAGTTTGATGTTTATGACATCAACAACTCTCTCCCTTGCAACGTTAAATGCATCACCAGCTGTGAAAACCGTCTCGTCAGCGGCCACGGGAACAGGGGAGTTGTCTGTTACATACTTCAAACCTTTAATGTTCTGACAATGCACTGGCTGTTCAAAAAGTGTAATATTAACTCCCGCATCCCACACGGCGTTTATAAATTTAACTGCTTCCTTTGGCTTGTATCCTTGATTTGCATCTATTCTTATCTCACAATCTACAGCCTCACTTACAGCTATAACTCTCTCAAAATCTTCTTCAAAGTTTTTACCAACCTTAATTTTAAATGCCTTAAATCCTTTTTTCGAATATTCCAGTGCTGTTTGGGCAGCTTTTTCAGGTGAGGTTATAGAAATCGTTATATCAGATTCGATTTCATCCTGTGCTCCACCTAAAAACTGGTAAAGGGGAATGCCAATATACTGGGTGTATGCGTCAAGTAAGGCACTTTCTATCCCAGCAAAGACACCGGGATGGAATTTAACTATGCTCCTAAGCTTTTTGATTAAACATCTATAGTTCTCAATATCTTCACCAATCAAAGCTGGAGCCAGATATTTAACAACATCTATTATTGTAGATTGAATGTCTCCAGTAATAACTCCGGAGGATGAAACCTCCCCATATCCAACAGTCCCATCCTCTAAATGAATTTTAATAAGGACATTTTCTGCAACATCACACTTTCCCAATGCAATTACAAATGGCTCTTTTAGTGGAATGTTAAGTGGGATTGCCTCTACAGACTTTATCTTCATTATTTCTCCTCCAAATAGTTTATTAGCAATTCAAGGAGCTTTTCTGCTTCATTTTGGTTAGTTAAATCAAACACCGGAATGTCCGAATCTTTAATTAAAGCTTTATTCTCCTTACCCCACACGCAAAGTGCTACTACTTTTGCTCTTGAGAGTTTTTCTATTAACTCTCTTTCATCCCTCCAGTCTGGCATTGGTAATTCAGTATCAAAACCTGCCCTATACTTTCTCTGTGGATCGTGAACAAGGATAACAGCTTGTGGGTCTGCTCCGTGCAGAAGGGAGAGGGTTACACCTGAGTAGCTTGGATGTAATAGAGCACCCTGCCCTTCAACGAATATTGGGTTCTTACCCTTGTTGAACACTTTAAGAACCATCTTCTCAACTTGTCCAGCTACGAAGTCAGATGGAATCCTATCTATAACCGCCCCAGCATCGCAACCAATCATAAGTCCAGTCTGACCGGTAGCAACAAATCCGGCGTTAATACCCTTCTGCCTTGCAAGCTTCCATAGAAGGGTAGCGGCACTCCTCTTACCTACTACACAATCAGTACCCATGCAGAGCACTACCTTAGCGTCTGTTTTACGCACCCTCTGAAGCCCTATGTTGAGGTCAGAAGGTGGTTTTCTCAAATCGATGATTTTAACACCTTTAGCTTTGGCAAGCTCTGCAATTTCAGGAATATCACTTAAGAACACGTGCAAACCAGAAATTATATCAAGACCTGCGTTTATGGCAGTTTTTATTTCGTCGAGCCAGTCTGTTGGTAATTTACCACCTGGAGGTGCTACACCAAGTATAAGAACTTTGGCATTGACGTTGTTTAGGGCTTCTTTTACGGAGGAGTATATTGGAATATCCTTCTTAATAAACGGAACTACATCACAAGCCCGACTGCCAGCAAATTTTCCATCTACAATTCCAACAACGTCGAAAATCTCACTGTACAGAATGACACCGTGGGCGGTTTTAGCATTTTTTGTATCAAAGTAATCGTGGGTTATTATCAATGCTGGAGTATTTTGATAATAATCTTTTAGATTCATCTAACCCCCTCTCTCACGTTTTCTAAACATAACTTTCGGTCTTGGTCTTATATAATCCAAATCCTCAAAAATCTATTTAATTTAAGATTCTTATCAAACTCAAATTTGGTAACCACGATTTCTAAGTTTGTTACTTCATACTTTCTTTAAATTTGAAATTTTAGTTTTAAATTATTATCCATAATAAGTTGAGATTTGTCATGATTTATCATTATAGATTAAAACCAATCTGTCATTATTTTTCATGAAAAACATTTATCATGATTGTTCATGAGCAAAAAAGCATATATATGACTTTTTTCAATGATATAAGTGAAGACAGTAATGACAGAGGGGTGAGACTATGGAGGTAAAGCTACAACACTTACACGTGAATGATGAAGAGTTTGAAGAATTAGAGAACATAAAGAAGGACTTAACAAGGTCATACACTGGCAGTGAATTAACAAAAATCATGGGATACATATTAGCTGGATTAATTATAATCTCTGCAATTGCACCTATTTTGTTTTAAATTAGCAGAATTTACAGAATAAAAAAAGAGTAGTTTGGACTATTTTTACAGAAAAAATTATCATGATTTATAATTACAAAAATATTCTCAAAGATATTAAAAACTCTAATAACCTATAAGCAATTAAACTTTTTTCAGATTAATTTTTTATACTTTTTAAACCTACTTTTATTAAAAATTTCATGGTGAAGGTTATGAAAAAACTTGATGTTACTGGAGACATCTGCCCAGTTCCAGTTTTAAAGACAAAAAAGGCTTTAGAGGAGTTAAGTGAAGGAGAAGAGTTAGAGGTTGTTGGTGACTACAAACCAGCTTTGGAAAATATAAAAAGATTTGCTGAAAATAACGGATATACAGTTGTTTTAGCAGAAGAGACAGATAATGGATTTAGAATAGTCATAAAGAAATAAATTTCTGGTGAAATGATGAAATTCACTGTAATCATTACAGAAGCTCCCTATGGAAAGGAGAGGGCTTATTCAGCATTAAGATTTGCATTAACAGCTTTATTGGAAGGGATTGAGGTAAATATCTTCCTACTTGAGAATGGTGTTTATGTTGCTAAGAAGGAGCAGAATCCTTCAGAAGTGCCAAACTACTTAGAGTTATTGAAAAATGCCATTGAGTTAGGGGCTGTTGTTAAAGTTTGCGGCCCTTGCTGTAAAGCAAGAGGTTTAAAAGAGGAGGATTTAATTGAAGGGGCTAAGTTGGCTACAATGCATGACTTAATTGCCTTTGTTAAAGAGAGTGATAATGTTGTTACATTCTAATTAATTTGAGTTTTTGCTTTTTTATACTCCTCTACAAACATCTTATAACAGAGGCTTAAAACCTCTTTTATAACTTTCTCCTTGCTTTTACTCTTATCATAAGGCGCATTTAATCCACCAGCCTCACTATGCCCCCCTCCACTTCCTCCAAGCTCTTTTCCAATCTTCTCCATTAAATTACCAAGATGCACATACTTAGATACATGCTTCCTACATCTTGCACTAACCCTAATCTCCCCCTCTTTCTTTCTAACTGCCACCACAAAGGCAACATCAGCCCCAATACTTACAATGGTCTTTGCACAAGATGCCTCATGAGAACTAACATGAGATAAAGCTATTCTTAACTTATCAAATTCTCTAATTTCCATTCTACTACATGCCTTTAAATGGGCAGTTCTCTTGCTAACATCACTCTCTTGAGATAAAAGGTAGAGAATCTTCTGAAAGCTTATATCCTTTATCAAATAGCTTATTAACTCAAATGTTTTTGGATTAGCCAACTTTAAATGCTTTGTATCATAGACAATCCCACACAATAAGGCAATTCTAACATTCTTTGGTGGAAAGATATTTAGCTCTTTAAAAATCTCTGCTATAATCTCAGATGTTGATGGGTAATCCTCCTTAATTATATAGTATTTACATATATCTGCCAAATCAGTCTTTTTATGATGGTCTATTAAAATAACCTCCTTCTCCTTTAACTCCTCAAAATTAACCTTTAATTGGTTTATTGAAGCAGTATCTACTATAAAAACTGTATCTGGCAGTTTGGGATAAAGTTCTATATCAACCCTCTCCCCTATCTCATTTAAAATGTTCCTTGAGAGTTTGCTAACTGAATCAGCTGAAATTCTAAATTTTCCTTTCGGGTTTAGTTGAGATGCTAAATATTTTAAAGCTACGCAACTTCCAACGGCATCTGGGTCTGCATTGTGATGACATAAAAAAAGAATCTCATCTCTCTTTAAATACTCCAATAACTCCATTTTGCTCACCATAAAAATAATTGGCAAATAACAATTTAATAAAGCTTAAAATTCCAAAAACAAAAATAAAAGGAAAACAAAGAAAAAATTAGTTATTAATTTATTGTGCTGCAGGTATCATTTTTTGTAATTTTTCCTGCAATTCTTTTAATCTTGACTGTAATTTTTCTTCCTGCTTCTCCAAGGTTTTTACTCTCAACTCTAAAGTTTCTACTTTCTCCTCAAGTTCTTTTTTAACATCTTCCTTTTTTCTTTTAACAAACAATCCTCCAACTAATTTATAAACTTCATCACTTGTAGATTTCTCTAACTCTTCCAAAGCCTTTTTACATTCTTTTAATTCTGTCTCAACACTCTGCTTTTGCATTAAAATCATTTGTAGTTGTTGCTGTAATTGTTGTAACTGCATCAATTGAGCTTGAATTTGTGGAGGTAATTCCATAACAGTCACCTCAAGTTAAGCTTTATCTTGCTGATAGTAAAATAACTATCTATAATATAAAAAGCTTTTCCTCATTAGATAAGTAGAATTTTTATTTAGGTATTTTTAAACTTCACAATTTGCAATTTAAAGTTATTTTTGATTTTTTATTGATACCTCATAACATCCAACTAACCGTTAAATTAATATAATAGTTGTCTATAGTTATTTACTCTAAAGCTTTTATCATAAAGGGGATGTGGCTATAAGGCTGAACCCTTAAAAGAGGGATAAAATGGGAATCTACAAATATATAAGAGAAGCATGGAAAAGACCAAAAGAAAGTTACGTTAGACAGCTATTATGGGAAAGATTACAGCAGTGGAGAAGAGAACCAGCAGTTGTAAGAATTGAGAGACCAACAAGGTTAGATAGAGCAAGAGCTTTAGGATACAAACCAAAACAAGGGATTATTGTCGTTAGAGTAAGGGTTAGAAGAGGAGGTTTAAGAAAACCAAGACCAAAGAACTCAAAGAAACCAGCTACTCTTGGGGTTAATAAAATTACAATGGGTAAATCAATTCAAAGAATTGCTGAAGAGAGAGCAGCAAGAAAATATCCAAACATGGAAGTTTTAAACAGCTACTGGGTTGGAGAAGATGGAAAACACAAGTGGTATGAGGTTATATTGGTAGACCCATACCATCCAGCTATTAAAGCAGATCCACAACTCAACTGGTTATGCACTGGAAAACACAGAGGAAGAGCATTTAGAGGTTTAACATCAGCTGGTAAGAAAGGTAGAGGATTAAGAAACAAGGGTATTGGAGCTGAGAAAGTTAGACCAAGTATAAGAGCTCATGGAAGAAGAGGTAAGTAAATTGGAAGTTAAGAAAAATTTATATATATCTTTACATTATTTCTATCTTCTTAGGGGAAACAACCACTAATTTTTAAACCCCCGACAATATTTGAAAAAACAACAACTATTTTTAAAGGTGGAAAATATGAGTGAGAAAGAGCTGTTAGTGCCATTA
This sequence comes from Methanocaldococcus sp. FS406-22, assembly GCF_000025525.1. Classification (NCBI taxonomy): domain Archaea; kingdom Methanobacteriati; phylum Methanobacteriota; class Methanococci; order Methanococcales; family Methanocaldococcaceae; genus Methanocaldococcus; species Methanocaldococcus sp. FS406-22. The sequence continues at coordinate 1,554,404 of NC_013887.1, read as the reverse complement.
GATACATACTTAGCTTCAGGTATCCACATAGGGACTCAGCAGAAAACAAAAGACATGGAGAAGTTCATCTACAGAGTAAGAAGTGATGGATTGTATGTTTTAGATGTCAGAAAAACAGATGAGAGATTAAGAATTGCTGCCAAATTCTTAGCAAGATATGAACCAGAAGATATATTAGCTGTTTCAAGAAGAATCTACACAATGGGACCATTAGAAGAGTTTGGAAAATATACAGGAATTAGAACAATCCCAGGAAGATTTGTCCCTGGAACATTAACAAACCCTGCATATAAGGGCTTTATGGAGCCAGAAGTTGTATTCATAAGTGACCCAAGAGTTGATAGACAGGCATTGAAAGAGGCAACAGAAATTGGAGTCCCTATCATTAGTTTATGTGATACAGAGCACTTGACATCATTCATCGACTTAGTTATACCAACAAACAACAAAGGTAAGAAGGCAGTTGCTTTAATCTACTACTTATTAACAAGAGAGTATCTCAAAAACAGAGGAGTTATAACTGATGATACAAACTTACCATTCACATACGAAGAGTTTTTAGAAAAGGCGGCAAATCCAAAATACAGAATAATCATTCAACCAAAAGACAAGAGAAGAAGAAGGAGAAGAAGAAAATAAAATAAATAAACAAAATACTTAGAGGTTTTTAAAGATGAGTGAAAAAATCTATATGGAATGCGAGAATTGTGGGTTTGAAGAGCAGGAAGTATTAAAGAAAAAAATTTATAACAAATCTGCATATTACTTAGTTAGATGTCCAAACTGTGGAGCTGTAAGAGAAATTGTTGAGAAGGTTAAGTTAAGCCAGGCAAAGCTAATCATAAGCAGATACGATATCTCAGAATCTAAGGTAATCAATATCCCTGAAGATGAAACCTACAAAGTTGGAGATACAATTGAAGTTGATGGAGAGAAAATTGAGATAACAAAAATTGAAACACCTGAACCAGTTAAATCCGCTTTGGGTAAAGATATTAAAGTTATTTGGGGGAAATCCTTATCTATCCCAAAAAAATTAGGAATATCAATAAATGATAAAAGCAGAACCTATGGAATATACATCTACATTCCAAATGACTTTGAGTTTGAAGTAGATAGAGTTTATAGGATAAATGATGGATTCTTTAGATTGAAAAAGATAAAAACTGAAAAAGGAACTGCTAAAAAAGCAAAAGCCAAAGATATAAAAAGATTGTATGGAGAGGTTACAAAACCTGTAAGAAACTATATCGACCTATCTAAGTTCTATAAAGGTGAATAATTCCCAAAACTACAACTAAATTTTTTAAGGTGAAAAGATGGCTACTGCAAGGACTGCAAGATCAAGAAGAAAAGTAAGAAAAGTGAGAGATAAATGGAAAGAGAAAGTATGGTATGAAATCTATGCCACACCAGAATTTGGAGGAGTATTTATTGGCTACACTCCAGCAAATGACCCAAGCTTAGTTTTAGGAAGAGTTGCTGAGACAAGCTTAAGAGACTTAACAGGAGACCCAACAAAACACATGCACAGAGTTTACTTCAAAATCTTTGGAGTTACTGGAAATAAGGCAATAGCTCAATACTACGGGCACGATACAACAAGAGAATTCATGAAATCACAAATCAGAAGAAGAAGAAGTAGAATTGACGCTATCCTTGATGTTACAACTCAAGACGGCTATAAAATAAGAACAAAAGCAATGGTTTTAACAGCTTATAGAGCAAACACAAAACAAAAATCAGACATTAGAAAGAAGATGGAAGAGATTATAAAAGCAATGGCTAAAGAGAAGACATTCCCACAGTATGTTCAGGCAATGTTGTTTGGAGAGATGGCTGAGAAGATAAAGAATGAATGTAAAAAGATATTCCCAATTAAGAATGTCATTATCTACAAATCAGAAGTTTTATCATTGGCTAAGAAAGAAGAAACTGAAGGATTTGTAAAAGAAGCTGAAGAAACTGCTGAAGCTCAAGAATAAATAATTTTTACTATTTTTATAGTTTTTTTATTTTTCTGGTTTTTATTCTGGTTTTTATATAGTATTATTGTAATTGATAACCTATATATAAATCTATAAATTTAAATTAATAAAAATACAAAAAATTAAACCAAAATTTATTTATAATCATCGCTTTTTTTATTAAATATGGCTACAAATATCTCAAAATTCAGAAACTCATTTTTGGTGAAAAAATGATATGTATAATAATGGGTAGCGAAAGTGATATAAAAATAGCTGAAAAGGCAGTTAATGTTTTAAAAGAGTTTGGTGTAGAGTTTGAGGTTAGAGTGGCATCAGCCCACAGAACTCCAGAATTGGTTGAAGAAATTGTTAAAAATTCAAAGGCAGATGTATTTATAGCCATTGCCGGGTTAGCCGCTCATCTACCGGGAGTTATAGCAAGTTTAACAACAAAGCCAGTCATTGCTGTTCCTGTTGATGCAAAGTTAGATGGTTTAGATGCCCTATTAAGCTCTGTCCAGATGCCACCTGGAATCCCTGTTGCTACTGTTGGGATTGATAGAGGAGAAAATGCAGCCATATTAGCTTTGGAAATTTTAGGTTTAAAAGATGAAAATATTGCAAAAAAATTAGTGGAATATAGAGAAAAGATGAAGAAAAAAGTTTATGCATCAGATGATAGAGTTAAGGAAATGTTTAAATAATTACAACCATTAAATTTTTATGTTATTAGGTTGCTAATAATTTTTAGCTATAAAGTAGAGAGGGATTTACATGCAGAGAGTGAATCCAACAAGAATGGAATTATTAAAATTAAAAAATAAAATTAAATTGGCAGAAAAGGGGCATAAATTACTTAAGCAGAAAAGAGATGCTTTAATTATGGAATTCTTCCAAATTATAGAGCAAGCTTCAGATTTAAGAGAGAAAGTTGAGGCAAAGTTAGCTGAGGCATACAAAGATTTAATAATGGCTCAAACAGTTATGGGAACTTTAGCTGTTAAAGAAGCTTCCTTAGCTGCAAAGAATGACAAATTAGAGGTAGATATGGATACTAAGAATATTATGGGTGTTACTGTTCCTACTTTTGAGATATACAACGTTAGAAGAAAGGTTGGTGAAAGAGGTTACTCTCCTTACGGAGTTAGCTCAAAGTTAGATGAAGCGGCTAAGAAGTTTGAAGAAGCTTTGGAATTAATAACTGAATTGGCAGAAATAGAGACATCAATCAAACTCTTAGCTGAAGAGATTATAACCACAAAGAGAAGAGTCAACGCTTTAGAATATGTTATCATTCCAAGATTAAAATCTCTCAAGAAATACATCTCCATGAGATTGGACGAGATGGAGAGAGAGAACTTCTTCAGATTGAAATTGATTAAGTCCAGAATCGAAAAGAGGGAAGCAGAGGGAGAAGCAGTATAATAAAAACTTATAAATAATTTTTGATGCAACTTTTTCTAAAAGTTGCAGGGGGAACTTCTTCAGGTTGAAGTTAATTAAATCAAGAATCGAAAAGAGAGAGGCCGAGGAAGAAGCAGTATAACTGAATAAATAAACCATAAATATCTTTATTTTTTGGTGGTGTTTATGGTATTCAGGATACTTGGAAGAATGACTAAAATAGAAAAGAAGATTAAAGAAGAAGAAGTAAAGTGTGATTTAATAATTAAAAATGAAGCAAAAATTGAGCCAATAGTTGCTGAAGAGGATATGGAATTTAAGCAGGGGGATATAAAGCCAATAAGAATTAAGAAGATTAAAATCCCTCCAATGTCCGTTTTGCTAATTTGTCCTTACGGTAGGCATAGAGTTGGACATGTTGTAGCTGTTGGGGAGGAAGTGCCAATGCCTATAAGTGTTGAGAGAGAAGTTGATATGGCAATGTTTGCATGTGGGTTTGATGGAGAAGTGAAGAAAGGAGATTTAATTGGAATGTTACTTATAGTTGCAGCTGAAAAAAGAGAATAAAAAAAGAGAATAAATAATCTTTTTTATTTTATTTAATTAAAATTCTTTGAATAATAAAATAATAAACTATTTTTGTGGTATCTATGGAGCTGATAGAGATACTGCTAAAAAAATTAAACAAAAATGCAGTAGTTACAGAAATAGCTAAAGACAGAGACCCTTTTAAGGTTTTAGTTTCAACAATAATAAGTGCAAGAACAAAGGATGAAGTAACTGAAGAGGTTTCTAAGAGGCTGTTTAAAGAAATTAAAGATGTAGATGATTTATTAAACATAGATGAGGAAAAATTATCTAATCTAATATATCCAGCTGGATTTTATAAAAACAAAGCTAAGAATCTAAAAAAATTAGCTAAGATTTTAAAAGAGAATTATAATGGCAGAGTTCCAGACTCTTTAGAGGAGTTGTTAAAACTCCCAGGAGTTGGAAGGAAAACAGCTAATTTAGTTATAACATTAGCTTTTAATAAGGATGGAATTTGTGTAGATACCCACGTGCATAGAATCTGCAATAGATGGGAAATCGTTGATACAGAAACTCCAGAAGAGACAGAGTTTGAATTAAGAAAAAAGCTACCAAAAAAATATTGGAAAGTAATAAATAATTTATTAGTAGTTTTTGGAAGAGAGATTTGCTCTCCAAAACCAAAATGTGATAAATGCTTTGAAGAAATAAGAGAAAAATGCCCTTACTATGAAAAAATTAAACATTTTGAAAATATATTAAAAAAATTCAATTTTAGAAAGGTTTCAAAAAACAACATTCCAAATGAAAAAGGAACTTATATCTTAAAAATCAGATTAAAAGAGGGCAAAAAAATAAAGTTTGGAAAAACAGAAAGATTTTTTAAGAAGGGGTATTATTTCTATGTTGGTTCTGCCTTTGGAAATTCAGTTAATTTAAAAAATAGGATAGAGAGGCATTTAAAAGATGACAAAAAGATGCATTGGCATATTGATTACCTCCTCAAATTTGGAAAAGTTGAGGAAATTTTTATTACAAATGAAAAAGTTGAGTGTGAGGTTGCAAATGAATTTATAAAAAAATTTGATTTTGTAGAAAACTTTGGATGTTCTGATTGCAAATGTAAGAGTCATCTATTTTACTTAAAACCATAAAACTACTTGAATCTTTCTTTTCCACCAATATTTTTAACTATATTTAAAAATTCTTTTTCTATATTTTTTAGCTCATCCTTACTGTATCCATAAATTCTAAATGTTATACTTTTATATCCCTCTTCTATTTTATCTCCCTCATAAACATCAATTATCTCAATGTCAAACACCTTTTTTAATAAATCTAAAATAACTCTCACATCTACATCTTTTTTAAATAGAACAGACACATCTATATATTTTCTCTCTAAGTGTTTCTTTTTTAGTTCTTTTAACTCCTCTCCAGAAAATACCTCAACCCTTAAAATATTGAACCTCTGCTCTTTGCCATTTTTATCTAATATTAAATAATCGTCCTCAATATCCTTTAAAACTCCGAAATGAATGTTATTTGAATTTATATTTTTTACAGCTATCTCTTTACCAATGAGCTTATTCAGCTTTTCAATTTCAGAGGTTAATGCAAAGACAGCTTTATCTGAATAATAAGCTCCTCTCTTTGCTTCACTACCAAAATGCTTTGCAGCTTCTTTCATTATCTTAACAAAACCTTCCCTATCTTTATTTTTGACAATTTCACTAATTTCCTTACATTGATTTATAAAAGCTTCATGAATCTCTCTTATCCTTGGATTAAACATTTGGATGTCCGCATATAGATAAGGATTCTGCCCTATAATTCTTCCAATAATGGAAATCATCAACTCGTATATTGGGGAGGCAAACTTCCTCGACTCTTTTATATCAACATTGAGTTCTTTTAATGTTGCCCCTAAAGAAATGAATGCAAAGTGAGTTAAACCTTGAACAACCCCCATAATTTTATCATGCTTCTCTGGAGGGATAACTATAACCTTAGCCCCTTCTCTCTTTAAAAAATTATAAACTTTCTTAAACCACTCAGTATTTTTATGTTTCTCAGACGGTGTGAGAATAACAACCTGCCTCAACAAAGAAGGGGTTGAAGGTCCAAACATTGGGTGGGTTGGAATAACAGTTACTCCCTCTTTAACATTCTCCTCCATAGTCTTTGCAGGAATCTCCTTAATTGAGGTTATGTCCATTAATAAACATCCTTCTCTAACATGAGGGGCTACCTCTTTTATAACCCTCTCTGTAACATTTATAGGCACTGCTACAATGACAATATCTCCTTTTTTAGCAGCTTCAACATTGTTATTTAAAAATTCAACTCCTAACTCTCTCTCAACATTTTTTCCCTTCTCAATATCTCTTCCAGTAACTATTATCCTAAATCCTCTATTTTTTAAATACCTTGCAAACCACTTTCCTAAACCGTCAGTCCCTCCAATAATTGAGATTGTTAGATTTTTATTTTTCATAAATACCCCTCATTATGATTTGTTAATTTTGATGAAACTTTTTTAAAAGTTTCATTGTTAGATTTTTATTTTTCATTATTTCACCCAAATAAGGTTTAATAAAATGTAATTAACTAAAATTCCCAATATGGTTCCAGCGATAACTTGAGAAAATGTATGTTTCTTTAAATATATTCTTGCATAGCCAGTAATAATAACTAATGTTAAATATAGAACAGATAGCCAAATATCGTTTGTGAAAGCATATATGAGATAAGCCATAGCAGATAACCCATAATTGTGCATACTTATTTTCCAAAATTTTGTGATTATTAAAATTACAAAAACATTAACCAAGAAAATTATTATAAAGATATTTTTCCAAAATATTACCAACATTGACAAATAAACTAAAGTAAAGATTAAAGGAATTAGCCTATTTTCTCTATTTGGTATATCCCATGTTTCTCTTTTTATTTTTGCCCAACATATCCAGAAAATGCATGGAAAGAAAAATACTAAAGATAAGGAGATATCAAATTTTGAAATGATTAGGAATCCAATAAATAAAAATAACAAATACATCAAAGAAAATATTTGAAAAATCTCCTTCATATTCAAGATTCTCACCAAAACATCATAAATAGCATGTATCCAATTAAAGGAACTCCAACTATAGCCCAAATTATAGGATTCCACTTTAAAACTTTTTCTCCATCAAATGGAGGGATTGGAAGCATGTTAAACCCAGCTAAGAATAAGTTTATTTTATAACCCCACAATCCTACCCAAAATAACAATAAAAATGGGTGTGACATCAAATACATTATAAAAAACACGAATGCTAAAGCAACATTTGTTAAAGGTCCAGCTAAGGCGATTTTTCCATTTTCTTCAGGGGTTAGATAATCTTTGTAGATATACACTGCCCCAGGAGCTAAAAATGTAGCTCCAAAGATAAGCTTTAATATAAAACCCAGTATCAAACCTTCATACCATGCTCTAAACTCACTCCACGCTCCATACTTTCGTGCTACAGTTCTATGCATTAACTCATGAAATATGAAGCCACTACCAACGGCTATTAAGCTAATAATAAAAACAAATATTGAAAGATTAGGATAAGAGAAAATAAATGCTATTGCCAATACTGATATCGTTAGGTCGATAATCTCTCTCTGTGAAAATCTAAACATACTCATTTTTTCACCATTTTTATTTTAATAATATCTTACGTCCATCCTTCTATATAGTGATTTTCCAAATATTAATCCACTTATAAGTCCAGCTAAATGGGTTATGTGTGCAATTCCTGTTTTTAAAGAGTAAGGAAGCAAAATTAAATCTATAAGTGCAAATACAATCACTGCCACCCTTATACTTACTGGAATTGGTAGAGGAAATACAACAACCTTTAAATGTGGGGCTAAAATAGCCAAAGCCCCCATTATTCCAAATATCGCTCCAGAAGCTCCAACTGATGGGTTATAATCTCCAGTGAGATAGGCATAGGCAATATATGCCAAATTTCCTATAATTCCTGATAATAAAAAGATTATAAGATATTTTTTTGAACCAATCATATTTTCTAAGTATGTTCCAAATATAAATAATACGAACATATTCACCAATAAATGGGTTATATTTGCATGCATGAACATGCTTGTAATTATCTGCCAAGGCATATCGGTAAAAAGATTTGGCCATAATGCAAAATAGTAATATAGCTGTGGCATAAAAACACTAATAATAAACATAGCTATGCAAATCCCCACTATTAAAACGTTAATCATTTTTACCCCTCCCCCATTACTTTTTATAACATTTTTATGTATACTTCTTAGACTATTGGATATAAAAAGGTGATTGAATGGAACTTAATATAACGGGACTCATCCCCAAACACATGGAAAGTAGAGGAAAACTAACTTTAAAAGAAAATTTAAAAATTATTGAAAATATCTTAGAGCAGAGAAAAGCTCCAGAGAATGGTATTGATGAAGAACATATAAAGCTTTTATTAAGAATTTTATCCTTTATGGACACTGATAAAGACCCAAATGTCGTGCAGATTGGTGAGAGAGAGGCAAGGGTTTATACTAAACTGCAGAGAGAGAGTGTTTTTGATTTCTGCCATGGTGTTGGAAGAAGTGGAAATTTAATTGACCCACAACCAAAAGCCCCAGGAGCAAGTGTGATGTATAAGCTAACTAATAAATTGTTAGAGAGTTTTTTAAAAGCTTTGGGGTTAAATGTTAAAGCAATAGCAACACCAGTAGCTACTGGGATGAGCTTAGCTCTCTGCTTATCAGCTGCAAGAAAAAAATATAATTCAAATGTTGTTATCTACCCCTATGCAGCCCATAAAAGCCCTATAAAGGCAACTTCATTTATTAGCATGAGGATGAGGTTGGTTGAGACAGTTTTAGATGGAGATATCGTTAAAGTTGATGTTTCAGATGTTGAGGATGCCATAAGAAAAGAAGTTAAAGAGAACAACAACCCAACTGTTTTAAGCACTTTAACATTTTTCCCACCAAGAAAGAGTGATGATATTGAGGAGATAGCAAAGATATGCCAAGATTATGACATCCCACATATAATAAATGGAGCTTATGCTATTCAAAACTTTTACTATATTGAAAGGCTAAAAAAAGCTTTAAAGTATAGGGTTGATGCCGTTGTTAGCTCTTCTGATAAGAATTTATTCACTCCAATTGGTGGAGGTATTATATATACAAAGGATGAGGGATTTTTAAAAGAAATTTCATTGACATATCCGGGAAGAGCATCAGCAAATCCAATTGTAAATATTTTAATATCTCTCTTAGCAATTGGAACTAAAAACTATATAGATTTAATGAAACAGCAAAAAGCTTGCAAAAAGCTATTGGATGAGTTATTGGAAGATTTAGCTAATAAAAAGGATGAGAGAGTTTTAAATGTTGAAAACCCTATATCTTCATGTATAACAACAAAAAAAGACCCATTGGATGTTGCTGGTAAGCTCTACAATTTGAGGGTTACAGGGCCGAGGGGAGTTAGAAGAACTGATAAATTTGGAACGTGCTATTTAAAAGAGTATCCTCATGATTACATAGTTGTAAATTCAGCTATTGGAGTTAAAGAAGAGGATATCTATAAAGTCGTTGAGAAATTGGATGAGGTTTTATAAAAAAGGGATGAATATGGAGTTAAAAAATAAAAAGCTTAGTTTGTGGGAAGCTGTGTCTATGGCCGTTGGTGTAATGATTGGGGCAAGCATATTTTCTATATTTGGAGTTGGAGCCAAAATAGCCGGAAAAAATCTTCCAGAAACATTTATACTATCAGGAATTTACGCACTTTTAGTTGCATACTCTTATTCAAAACTTGGGTCAAAGATAGTTTCAGATGCAGGGCCTATTGCGTTTATTCATAAAGCTATTGGAGATTGTGTAATAACTGGAGCTTTAAGTATTTTGCTTTGGATGAGTTATGTTATATCAATTGCTCTATTTGCAAAAGGATTTGCAGGCTACTTTTTACCTTTAATAAATGCATCAACAAATACGTTTAATATAGCTATAACTGAAATAGCCATAGTTGCATTTTTCACTGCCCTAAATTTCTTTGGTTCTAAGGCTGTGGGAAGAGCCGAATTTTTCATTGTTTTAATTAAACTCTTGATATTGGGAATTTTTATATTTGTTGGATTGATGACTCTCCATATTTCATACATAATTCCAAGCACATCTCCATCCGCAATAAGTGGAATGATTTTTGCATCAGCTATCTTTTTCCTGTCCTATATGGGTTTTGGAGTTATAACCAATGCCTCAGAACATATTGAAAATCCTAAAAAGAATGTTCCAAGGGCGATATTTATAAGCATATTGATTGTTATGTTTATATACGTTGGAGTAGCCATTTCAGCAATAGGAAATCTGCCAATAGATGAGCTAATTAAAGCCAGTGAAAATGCCTTAGCAGTGGCAGCAAAACCATTTTTAGGAAACTTAGGATTTTTATTAATATCCATCGGAGCTTTATTTTCAATTTCATCAGCAATGAATGCTACAATATATGGAGGGGCTAATGTTGCCTATTCATTAGCAAAAGATGGGGAACTTCCAAAATTCTTTGAAAGAAAGGTATGGTTTAAATCTACAGAGGGGCTTTATATAACTTCAGCCCTCGGAGTGTTGTTTGCATTACTCTTTAATATGGAGGGTGTAGCGTCAATAACAAGTGCTGTATTTATGGTGATATATCTATTTGTTATCCTCTCTCATTATATCCTTATTGATGAGGTTGGAGGAAAGAAAGAGATTGTAATCTTTAGCTTTATTGTTGTATTGGGAGTTTTTCTACTCTTATTATATTACCAATGGGAAACCCATAGATTTGTGTTTTATGGGATAATAGTAACATTTATTGGAGTGCTAATATTTGAAATCATATATAGAAAAATAACGAAAAGAACATTCTCCAACAAGATGTATAGTTAAATAACTTAATAACATTAAGAGATTCTGTAGGAGGTCGTGCTGTATCGTGGTCATCTTCATTGAGCAAAAGCCCTCTCCCACGACTCGCCCAGACCTCCTTTTTTGTCCCCCCAACTTCGAACCCGCTATCATCGCAACCATTATGGATATGCTCCATTTGGGTCGGTTCGTTGGGGATAAATATTTATCCATAATCAATTATATAAAACTTAGGATAACAAATATGGAAGGTGAGAGAGTGAGATATGTAGTAGGGCACAAAAATCCAGATACTGATAGTATAGCATCAGCTATTGTTTTAGCTTACTTCTTAGATTGCTACCCAGCAAGATTGGGAGATATAAATCCAGAAACAGAGTTTGTTTTGAGAAAATTTGGAGTTATGGAGCCAGAGTTAATAACATCAGCTAAAGGTAAAGAAATAATTTTAGTTGACCATTCAGAAAAGAGCCAGAGCTTTGATGATTTAGAAGAAGGGAAGTTAATAGCTATTATAGACCACCACAAGGTTGGTTTAACAACAACTGAGCCAATTTTATACTATGCCAAGCCAGTTGGTTCAACAGCTACAGTTATTGCCGAGTTATACTTCAAAGATGCCATTGATTTGATTGGAGGTAAGAAGAAAGAATTGAAACCCGATTTAGCTGGTTTATTGTTGAGTGCAATAATATCAGACACTGTTTTATTCAAATCACCAACGACAACTGAATTAGATAAAGAGATGGCTAAAAAATTAGCTGAAATAGCTGGAATAAGCAATATAGAAGAGTTTGGTATGGAAATTTTAAAGGCAAAATCAATTGTTGGTAAGTTAAAACCAGAGGAGATTATAAATATGGACTTTAAGAACTTTGATTTCAATGGAAAGAAGGTTGGAATTGGGCAGGTTGAGGTTATAGATGTGAGTGAGGTTGAGAGTAAAAAAGAAGATATTTACAAATTATTGGAGGAGAAGTTGAAAAATGAAGGTTATGATTTGATAGTCTTTTTAATAACTGATATTATGAAAGAAGGTAGTGAAGCATTAGTTGTTGGTAATAAGGAGATGTTTGAGAAAGCATTTAATGTTAAAGTTGAAGGAAAGAGCGTATTCTTAGAGGGAGTTATGTCAAGGAAGAAGCAGGTAGTTCCTCCATTGGAGAAGGCTTATAATGGCTAAATTAATTTTTATTTTTTTGTGATACTATAGGAAAAGAACTTCTTAAAGAACTTGGTGAAGATTTTAGAGATATTGGAGATATTGATCTAGAGGTTTATGAAAAAGGATATAAAAAGATGAAAGAGAAAGAATGGGAAAGATTAGGGATGATTTATGCACTACTCCATAATAAAACCAAAGTGTAAAAAAGAAATTATTGAGATAGATAAAGGTTCATTAAAAACAAAAAGAAAGTTTGCATTTTTGTTAGAAGTTGGAGATAAAATCTTAGACAATAAAGAATTTTGGGCTAATGATGAGGTTGAAGTTGTGGTTGATTACTCTTTTACTGATTCAAAAAGACCTAAGGAGAAGATAGAGATTTATACAATAGAAGATATAGAGAGGGATTAATATGGATTTAGAAGGAAAATGTTGCTTAATTCATACAATTGGTGGAATTATTTTTGGATATTTGGCAAATTATGTATATACTGCTGGATTGGGGATGTTTAGTGGAATAGCTACGTTGATATTTTTATTTATTGGAGCTGTGATTTTTGGGCATATCTCTGCTAAAATCTTTGGAGAAGAGAGTTTAAATCAAAAACAGTGGCTTGGATGTGGAGTTCTGCCATTTTTCTTAGTAGCTATAGTTGTTTGGGTATTGAAGTTTAACGCTTTGATTTAAAATAATGAAAATTGAATATCATTGATGTTATTTAGAGGTGGAATTATGGCTTTAAAAATGGATAAATCAAAGGAATTATTTGAAGAGGCTAAGAAATATTTGGTAGGGGGAGTTAATAGCCCAGTTAGATATTTTAAGCCATACCCATTTTTTGTTGAGAAAGCTAAAGATTGTTACTTGTTTGATGTTGATGGAAATTGCTACATTGATTACTGCTTAGCTTACGGGCCGATGGTTTTAGGGCATGCAAATGAAGCAGTAGTTAAAGCAGTTAAAGAACAGCTTGAACTTGGCAGTGCTTACGGATGTCCAACAGAGAAAGAGATTATTTTAGCTAAGGAGGTTGTTAAGAGAGTGCCATGTGCTGAGATGGTTAGATTTGTTAATTCTGGAACAGAGGCAACAATGTCAGCTATAAGATTGGCAAGAGGAGTTACAGGAAGAAAGAAGATTATTAAGTTTGATGGGGCTTATCATGGAGCACATGACTATGTTTTAGTTAAAAGTGGTAGTGGGGCATTAACTCACGGACATCCAAACTCTCCGGGTATTCCAGAAGAAACTACAAAAAATACAATCTTAGTGCCTTTTAATGATGAAGATGCTATTAAAAAAGCAATAAATGAGAATAAAAATGAGATTGCATGTATTATAGTTGAGCCAGTTATGGGTAATGTTGGGTGTATATTACCAAAAGATGGCTATTTAGAGTTTTTGAGAGAGATAACTGAGGAAAATGACATTTTATTAATATTTGATGAAGTTATAACAGGATTTAGATTGGCTAAAGGAGGGGCTCAGGAGTATTTTGGAGTAGTTCCAGATATAGCTACTCTAGGTAAAATATTGGGAGGAGGATTTCCAATTGGTGCTATTGTTGGTAAAAGAGAGCTTATGGAGCAGTTCTCTCCATTAGGAGCTATATATCAAGCTGGAACTTTTAATGGAAATCCAATATCAATAACTGCTGGGATTGCAACACTTGAGCAATTGGATGATAGATTCTACAAAGAAACAGCAAGAACAGCTAAGATATTGGCTGATACTTTAAGAGAATTGGCTGATAAGCATAATATTAAAGCTAAAGTTTATAATATTGCTTCAATGTTCCAAATTTATTTCAATGACAAAGAAGTTGTGAATTATGAAATTGTTAAGCAGAGTAATGTTGAGAGATTTATGAAATACTTCTGGGGATTATTGGAGAGAGGGGTTTTTGTCCCACCATCCCAGTTTGAGTGTTGCTTTACTTCAATAAAGCATGATGATGAAGTTATTGATAAGACAACAAAGGCTATGGAGGATGTGTTTAAAAATCTATAATAAATCACGACATTCAAAATATTCATGGCATCTAAATTCAAGAATGTCATTATAATGCTCTACAAAGATTTTATTATCTAAAACTGGTTTTAATCTTTCAGTTAGGCAGAAATAACTGCCCTCCATTTTAAAATATATTCCTTCTGTTTTAAGCAGATATTTTATTGGATTCTCCTTAGCTAATTTTATATATTCCTTTTTACTCCAATTTCTAAAATCTTTGGTTGTTTTATGCCTCTTCATGTCTATGGCATATTTGGGATTATTATAAAAGTTTTTAAAGCTTTCATAAATCTCATCTTCACTAACACATTGAACTATCCTATCTCCTTTTATAAATGTCATTAAAAGAGGAATTTTATAGCTTTTAGTCATTTTAGTCCTCTCCAACATATTTAAAAAATCTCCAGCAATTTCTTTAACTTCCTTTTCTTCTTCAGACAATTCATTATATTTTTCTAAAAATCCTAAGTAATTCCTAAGTGGATTGTATTTAGTATTTTTAATTTTTGGATAAATCCTCTCTTTCATTAGGTATTCAAACATCTCAACTCTATTTGGCTTTCTATCCAATTTTCTTTTTAGCTCTAAGTATTTGGCATAAACTATTCTTTGATAATCATTTTTCATTATCTTCCCCCACAATGACCTCTTTTAAAATTATCCTTTTATAGAATCCTCCTCTCTCTTCATATTTTTTCTTTTTTATATATTCAAGCTCTTTAGCATCTATTTTAAAATACTCTCTAATCGCATCACAAACCTCCAAAATGTCAGCAAGTTCTTCAGGAGAAGGATTTTCCTTAAACTCTCCAATTTCTTCCAATAATTTTTCATAAAGCTTTTCTAAATATTCTTTATTATCTGCAATGTATATTACTGCTTTCTTACCACTTTTCTCAATCATCTCTGGAATTTTATCCCTTACAAGCTTATTGTATGTTATTTTATCCATGGTTTCCCAAATTTAACTTTATAATAAATACGGTGAGTGTTGTATGAACTAATTATTTGTAGGGAAAGTTTAATTTCCCTATATAACGTTTAAATATTTTATTTGTAATTAGAGAATTATATATAAAATTAGAATTAAAATTTTACAATTCTTAATACAAGTGATTTAAATGCTGTTAGAAAAAAGTAAAATAGAAGTTATAGAGCAATTTATACATATTTTAGAGATTTTAGACATGTATGCGAGAGAGGGAAGTGATGAGAAGGCAATTATAAGATTGATGTTAGATTACCTTGAAAAAGGACATGTTTTAGATGAAGATATCATTCCAATAGCAACTAAAATTTCAGAAATTGCCAAAAAAGTTGGAAGCTTTGACATGAAGAGAGAGATAAATCTTTTACTATTTGGAGAGAAAAAAAGATTAACAAAATCCCAAAAAAATAAAATAAAAAAGATTATTGAAATTTTGGAATATTTAAAGGGATATATAGAGAAAAAGCCATACAAATCTTATGAAGATAAACACATCCTAAATCTAATTGGTTTAAAAATTTTAAGGTTAGATGAGGGGATTGTTTTAGATTATAACTCTGAAGTTAGGAGCTTAACCAATATGGCTTTAAGAGTGGGGAGTTATGAATTAAAAAATGAGATTGAGCTACTTTTAACTGGAAGAAGGAAGAGAAAATTAACTGAGGAATTTATACAGAAGAGATTGTCAATTATAGGGATTTTAGAAATGGTTAAAGACTTTATAGACAAAAAAGAATTTAAATCGTCTTTTGATTATGAAGCCCTCTTCTTAATAAATTTAAAGATTCATAGAATTGAAGAAGGAATTTTAAAGAATTTTGATGATGAGATTGAATCAATTTTAAGTATTGCCAGAAAGGTAGGAAATCATAAATTGAGAGAGCAAATTGTTTTATTAAAAGAGAGCATAAAGAACTAAAATTATTCTTTATTTTTTCAACTTCTCCATAATTAATTCAGCACAAAGCTTCCCTGATAAATACATTCCACCAAATATTGCCCCCATTCTATAACCACCATAGGCTGCGTTAGCAGCCATTCCACAAACAAATAGATTTGGATAAACTTCTCTTGTATTTCTTAATAATGCATTCTCTCCTTTCTCAGCCCACATTGATTTCTCTCCAGGAACATCTGCCTCTAATTTATTCTTTTTCACGAGGATATTAACTACTGATGCCTCATGCCCAGTGGCATCAACAACAACCTTACTTCTTATAGTCAATGGATCGATATGCAATCCAGCCCTTTCAATTGCATAGCTGTTTATAACAACTCCTGCAACTCCATCTTCTCTCAAAATTAAATCTTCAACAACGATTCCTGTTAATATCTTAGCTCCAGCATCCATTGCTGCAACTGCTAATTTAGCAGGAACTTCAACAGAATCAGCAGCATAGTAACCGTCTCCCATATCAATTAACTTAACTCCAACCTCTCTCAACAACTCATCTGCAGGTTCTTCAACAACAATGTATGGGAAACCCATTCCTCCTCCCCAAGTACCTCCACCAAACGCTAAATGTCTCTCTAAAACAACTACTTTAAACCCTTCCTTAGCTAAGTATCTTGCACATGTTAAACCACTCGGCCCAGCTCCAACAATGGCAACATCAACCTCTAAGATATTCAACCACATATCAAAGCTTGCCTTTAATATAGCTTTAGCTGTCTTAATCTCATCAGCATTTAACTTTATATCCTTTATATTCATTAAACCACCCTTTTCAAAACTTTGGATACATAGCTTTCTATTCTTTCATTTATATTTTCTCTAAGCTCTTCAACTCTCCTAATATTTTCGCTACTTATATTTATCTCTTCCTCTATGTATGGGGTTTTCTCTAACACTTTTTTTCCAGCCAAAATATCAATATCTGTAAATGTCCCTAACAACTCTCTACCAGTTGCTAAAATCTCTTTCTCTATCCAATGAGCTTCTTTTGTTCCAAATACTGAGAATAGTGGGAATTTAGTTATTACATTAGAACCACTCATGATTAATGGACTTATCATTGGTATTTTATCAACCCAAACACCTGTAATAATCTTAATCTTTGGGAAATTCAACCTAACAGAAGAAACCCAATTCATATACTCTATTGTAGTTACTGATGGTTTATTTTCAAATATAGTTCCTTTTTGTGGATTTAAAGAGTAAAAAGTAATTCTATCCAAATCCAATTCCTCGATTAAATTTAATAATTTCTCAATATCTTCCTCTTTCTCTCCCAATCCCAATATTATTGTTATCCCTGTCTTCAATTCTAATTCTTTAGCTTTTAATAAATTTTCTTTTATCTTATCCAATGGCTTTCCTGGGCAAATCCAATCTCTATCTTTGCTAACTGTCTCAACAGCCCCTACAACTCCCTCAATCACATCCAAATTAATGTTGTCTAAATCAACAACTCCAACATTCAAATACTGCTTACATTTTTGCACATAAGCTACCATTTCAGCAATATCATTTATTTCTTTAGGTGTATAGCCGTAACCACCAGATATAAACTCTAATTTCCATCCAATTCTTTTCATTAAAATTGCCTCAGCTAAAACACTTTCTAATCTTCTTCTCGCCTTTTTTGGGTCTCTTATCTTATCTTTTTGTGTAGCCATGTAGCAAAATTTGCATGGTTGTTTTAGATTACAATACCAACCTAAAAAAAGAGCTCTCTCAAAGGTAACTGTATTTCCAAAATGTTTTGTTGTTAGTTTAAATGCCTTTCTTGCATTTTCCAATATTTCCTCAACTTTCATTTTCTCTCTCCTTTTCTATATATTTCTCAATAACTTTTGGAGAAACTCTTGTTTGAATTCCTAATCTCTCTAATATTATGTTATTTAAAATAGCTTTAAGTATTTCTTTTCCTTCTTTTGATTCAGTAATTTCATTTAATTTTCTTGTAGTTGCAGGTGATTTTAATTTTTTTAAAACCTCTGCTATCTCTTCTTCTGTAATTCTTCCCTTTTTCTTTTGATATATTTCATCTGCAATCTCATACAACTTATTCATATCAAATGGTAAATATTCAGGGATTTTATTTAAAACCGTCTCGTCTATTGATGCCAATAATCTTGCTATCTCAATATCTTCAGTATTCTCATCTATCTTTAATTTTTTTACTACGAACCATTTTTTATGCTTTGCCATAAACTCAATTTTATCTTCCACAATCTCACCAAAATAAAATTTTAAAAGTAAATAATGAAACTATAGAAAATAAAAAAATAAACAAAAAAAGAATTTAAGCTGTGACTAATTTCTTTAAGACAGGGTCTGTTACATCTTCTGGGCTTATCTCTTCAACATTTAAGATTTTTATTTTTGTTCTTTTAACTTTGTATCTTCCTCCAAACTCAGAGTATAAGATTTCTAAAGCATCTTCTGGCTTTAAAGCTTTGTATTCCTTTCTAAATAACATTGGTTCTCCTTTTTTTAATATTTGTCCTGTTATTCTAAATATCTTTGCCAAATTACCACCTCCTCATTCTTTGCAAATCTTATAAATGTTTTGTGCTACACCTATCCATCTTAAGTAAGAGTAGATAGATGCCTTTAATATAGAAATATCTTCTGCCTTAACATTTATCTTTATTACATTTTTATTTATTTCCATTGTGGCAGAGGATTTTATTTGAGATGTTAGATGTTCTAAAAATATGGATTTATAAATAACTTCTGCCTCTTCCTCACTATCAAACTCCAATATTAGTTCAAAAGAATTCATAAAAATCCCTGCCATTTATATAAGGCTGTCGAACAGCTTAATAGATTTTACTCTAATTAAAGGGCCTATCTTAACCCTTCCCTTATAAAATTGAATGGCAAATAAATATTTTGGGTCTTTTTCTAATCTTAATGTTATATCGCTATCCTCATCAATATTTAAATGTTGGAACAAAAATTCATCATAAATTTCATAGTGTTTTTGGAACTCCTCATCATCTTTAAGCTCCTTGCTAATTCTTATTCTTATTCCATCATCGTTGTATATTTTCCCTCCACAAATCTCTCTCTGTAATTTAACGGAGATAAAGCTTGATAATCTCCTTTCATTTTCAACATCATAAACAACTAAAGTTCCAGGGTTGGCTTTAAACTCACCAATTAAAAGAACATGTTTATCAATTTCAAAAATATCCTTTAATGAAAGTTTCCCTCTCTGGACATAAGGCAAATTTAAAGTCCTCTCTAAATCTCTTGCGAAACTTCTTGTTCTTTGAGAAGGTTTTCTTGAAGTTGTGAGTATCATTTTATCTCGCCTTTACATGTTTAACTACTTTTGGTCTAAGCTTAACCAATATCTTATAACTGCAGTGAGGACATCTCGCTCTATTTCCTAACTCTTCAAATTTTATTATCTTTTTACAGTTTAAACATTTATATTCAACCATATACATCCCCAAAATAATTTTGGTATTTTAAAAGAAAAAAATTAGATATAAAGTTTGATAAATTATTCTTCTTTTCTCTCAACGATTCTTCTAATTGCCTTCATAACAGCTTTACCTGCCCCTGTCTCTGGTGTGTAAGCTCCTCCAGCTATCTTAGCCCCACACTTTCCACAAACCCAGATTGATGTTGAAGCTCTCTTTAACTTTGGAAATCCGCAAACAGGGCATTTATATTTCTTCTTTGCTTTAATTTCAACATCTCTAACTCTAACTCTAATTTTTAAACCATATCTTGGTCCAAATCTTCCTGTTGGCCCTACTTTCTTTGTGTGGCTGAACATCTACATCACCTCATTTCTAATTTCTATAAATTATTCACTATACTTCTTAACAACCTTTGTTTGGACATTTCCTTTGGTTATTTTGTTTAAATGAGCATAGAACTCTGCTTCAATCCCACTTGGTATTTCAATTAACACAATTAAAGAACCATCTGGTTGCCATTCTTCCTGCTTAACGGCTCCAAATTGGTATAAAGCATTATATGCCTTAGAAGCAAATTCTGCTGGAATTTTAACAGCAATATCTCTCTTTTCAAACCTAATAGGAAGAACTTTTTTAAGCTTTTTAACAATTTCAGGAACTTGTTCTTCAGCACTTTTGTAAATATCAATATTAATTCTCAATTCTTCTATTGCCTTTTCAATTCTATGTGGTGGATGTGGAGTGTCTGTTTGAGGGTTTATGGTGTTTCTACTAATTATAGTTATAATTTGCCTTTTTTTCTGCTCTCTAATTTCTTCTCTCTGCTTAGCAGTTAATTGGACTTGACCTTTTAATATGATTTTTTTAGCAATTTCTTTAACATCTGTTGTTCCAAAGACCTTTGATAAAAGTTCTTCAGGGGCTTTTTCTCCTTTATTTGCATCTCTAAATACAACTTCAACAGCTAAAAGCTCATCCATATCTACATTTTGACCTTCTTTAAGCTTAGCCGCTAAGTATGGGTCAACTAAAATTTCAAATTTTTCGCCATGTGAATTATATCTTGCAATTACTGCCTCTTCTAAGGACACCATAATATCCCTCCCCACATTATATAAATGTTTCGGCTAAGGGTTTTGAATTTATAAAAATTACTTTGTGAGTAATATAGGACTTTCGCAGTTTATATATTAAATTCAAGGAATTTAGACATCAAAAGGATGCCAATATGCAATAAAATATTAATTCCTGCGAAAGTCCCATTATAATGAGCGAGATACTCTAAATATTATTAATATCTAATAAAGTAATTTAAAATAGCGGATTTAAAAATTTTACTATGGATTTATTCTTCTTGCTTTTCTTTAGTTTCTTCTCTATTTTCTTCTTCTTTTTTATTTTTATCCTCTAACTT
Source organism: Methanocaldococcus sp. FS406-22 (assembly GCF_000025525.1). NCBI lineage: Archaea > Methanobacteriati > Methanobacteriota > Methanococci > Methanococcales > Methanocaldococcaceae > Methanocaldococcus > Methanocaldococcus sp. FS406-22. The sequence goes on along the minus strand of NC_013887.1, from coordinate 1,533,590 downwards.
CTTTTTAACATTTTCTATGAGTTTTTTTATTTTCTCTGCAGGGATTTTCTTAAATTGTGAATCTTTAACTGTTATAACGCAAACATCAACATTTTCAGGTTTTATATCTTCATTTGCTTTTGTTAATGCAGTTATAGCCAACTCTAAACCTTCATCTAATGTTATATCATCCCTATACTCTTTCTCTAATAATTCCATAACTACAGGTCTTCCACTACCTATTGCTGTTGCTTTATATTCAATTAAAGCCCCACTTGGGTCTGTTTCAAACAACCTTGCCTCATTTCTATCTATTCCAGCAATTAATAAAGAGACACCAAACGGCCTAACCCCTCCATGCTGTGTATATGCTTGCTTAATATCACAAATTTTTTTAGCCAACATTTCAATTGATATTTCCTCTCCGTAAGTTAATCTGTAAATTTGAGCTTCTAATCTCGCTCTATCTATTAAAACCCTTGCATCAGCTACCAACCCAGATGTGGCAGCGGCAACATGGTCATCAATTTGGAATATCTTCTCTATTGACCTAATTTTTACGAGTTTGCTTGTTATTCTTCTATCTACCGCTAAGACAACACCATCTTTACAAACAATCCCTATTGCTGTTGTTCCTCTTCTCACTGCCTCTCTTGCATACTCTACTTGATATAACCTACCTTCTGGGCTAAACACTGTAATAGCCCTATCATAAGCACTTGGTGGCACCATTTGCATAAAATATCACCGTTATAAGTATTTTAAAGATAATTAAATAAACATTAACTTAATGTCTTTATTAATAAAATTTATTAGGAGGTTTGAACGTCTTCCTTTGGAAGGCGTTCATAAATACCTTATTTATTCGAAAATGTTTTGAAAGACATTATAACTTTCATCTCATTATATTATCTTATTATTTTTATTCTTTTTTATTTTTTAGCATTATTCTATATGATTGTGTTGAGTATTGACATAACCATAAGTTATATATATTAGGAATTCTAATAATGAATTCTATAATAAGGTGGTGATATGAAATGAAGAAAGTTGTTATATCGGATGAAGCTAAGGAATTCATCTTAGATAAGCTAAAGAAAGCTAATCAGGATAATGTAGTTATATACTTTGAAGGATTTGCTTGAGGAGGACCTAAGTTTGGAATAGCCATCGCCCACCCCAACGAAAATGATAAACTAATCTACGATAATGAATTCAAACTTTATATTGACCCAATTGCTGACCAGTGGCTTGATGAAATTAATATCACATTAAGAAGGTCTATCTTTGGAAAGTATCTTAAGATAAAAGGTAGTAGTGAGTGCTAACTGGAAAGTTAGCTCTGTTATTGGTTGAATTTATCTGTTTTTTTCTGAAATAAATTAAATTTATTTGATTATTCTTGCATCACCAATACACCCTCCTTCTTTATCATTAAAGACAAATACTGGGTTTAAGTCCATTTCCTTAATCTCACTGTGAATATCCATAAATACCCCAATCTTTATTAGAGTATCAACAATAAAGTTAATGTCTCTTTTAGGTCTTCCTCTAACCCCCTCTAAAACTTTGTATGATTTTAATTCCTTCAACATCTCATGAGCAAAGTCTCTTGTTATTGGTGAAATGCCAAAGCTCACATCCTTTAAGACCTCAACAAAAACCCCTCCTAAACCAACCATTACAACAGATCCAAAGATATCATCCCTCTTAGCTCCAACTATAATCTCCATCTTATCTTTCTCAATGAATTCTTCAACTAAAACTCCTTCTATAATTAAATCATCAATGTCCATCCTTTTTGCATAATTTTTGGCGTTTTCAATTAATTTTTTAAATGCCTCTTTAGGATTTTCTGGGTTTATTATAACTCCCCCTGCCTCCGTCTTATGTATTATTTGTGGTGAGACAATTTTCATTACACATTTTCCTAATTTTTTGCAATATTCAACAGCTTCATCTTCATTTTTAGCTAAATATCCCTTAGGTACTGGAAGACCATAAATGCTCAATAATTTTTTTGCTTTATACTCATTTGGATTTTGTAGCAATTCTTTAATAATATCTTTATTTTCTTCTGTGATTTTTAAGAACTCTTCTTTAACATTTTCTAAATATTCATCATAATCTTCCTTAACTTTCATTAAGCTATATTTATAGAGATGAGATAAAGCTTTGACACCATTTTCTGGAGTTATGTATGCAGGAATTCCATTTTTTCTTAAATAACTTTTAGCTCCTTTAACTGAAACTCCTCCAACAAATGAAGTAATTAATGGTTTATTGGCAAATTCTTTATGGGAATTTTTAACCTCTACAATAGATTTAGCAACCTCCAATGGTTTTGTCATCTCTTGTGGTGTTAATATAACCAAAAGCCCTTTAATGTTATTATCTTCAGCTAAAACCTCTATAACTCTTCTATATCTTTCTGGTGTGGCATCTCCTATAATATCCAAAGGATTTGATATGTTGGCAGTTGGAGGCAAAATTTCTTTAAGCTTCTCTATTGTTGATTTTTCAAAGTTAGATAGCTTCATATTATAATCAACACAGCTATCAGCTGCTAAAACTCCAAATCCTCCAGCATTTGTTATAATCCCAATTTCATTTGAGCTTATTGTTGGCTGTGTTGAGAATAAATGGCATAAATCAACCAACTCTTCAAACGTATATGCCCTAATTATCCCAGCTTCTTTAAACGCTGCCTCATAAATAACATCCTCTCCAGCTAAAGAGCCGGTGTGAGATTTCGCAGCTTTCTTTCCAACTTCAGTTCTTCCAGATTTTAGGGCAATTATTGGCTTTTTCTTAGATAGCTTTTTAGCAACTTTTAAAAATCTCTTATCCTTTAATCCTTCTATGTATAAAACAACTATCTTAGTATCTTCATCATCTAAAAAATATTCCAATAAATCACTTTCCTGAATATCTGCCTTATTTCCAATACTAACAACCTTAGAAAAGCCAATATTCAATAAAGGGGCTATATCCAATATAGCGTTTAAAACAGCCCCACTTTGTGAGATTATTGAAACCCCTCCTTTTGGAGGAAATACCTTTGCAAATGTGGCATTTAAATTTATGTGTGTGTTCATAATCCCCAAGCAATTAGGCCCTATAACCCTTATATTGTATATTTTTGCAATCTCCTTAATTTTCTCTTCCAACTCATAATTTCCTACTTCTGAAAAGCCAGCTGTAATAATTACAGCCCCTTTAACTCCTTTTTCTCCACATTCTTCTAATACCTTAGGGACAACAATATTTGGAACAACTATAACTGCCAAATCTATATCATCCTCAACATCCAAAACTGATTTGTAGCATTTTATTCCAAATATTTCATCATATTTTGGATTTATGGGATAGATTTTTCCATTAAAGTCTTTTAAGTTTTTCATTATTGCATATCCAACCTTTCCTTCAGTTTTTGAAGCTCCTATTACAGCTACTGATTTTGGATAAAAAATATATTTTAAGCTCATACTCCCTCCCCCACATTTTTTAGAGAAAAATTTTTATATTGATTTTTAGTATCTAATTAAAAGTATCTCTTTTAACATTTATATATCCTCACCTCCTATAACGATTATGGAGGTGGGATTTTATGAGATTAAAGGCAATAAAAATAACAAGCAGAGATGGGGAGACATTCTTTAAATGTCCAAGATGTGGAAAAATTTTCAGATATTCAAAGGATTACACAAGACATGTAAATAAAGCTCATGGCTATCTCTTTAAAAAAGAATAAAGTTATCCTTTATAAACAAGATTTCCGTCTTCATTTTCCACTATTTTTGGATGTAACTTTAAAAAAGATTTTATTGCTGGTGGAATATTCCAATCAACACCATGAACAATCTTATCCCAATTTTCAACAAATCTTCTTTTTCCTAAAACTTCATCCAATTTTCCTCTAAGTTTTTCAATGACAATTTTATCTTTACTAAAGCTTTTTATCTTATAAGCCCCTCTTTTAGTTTTTGAATAAAAAATCTTATCCTCATCATAATAATTTTTTGCTATCTCTAACAACTCTCTCCAAACCACTTTAGCTCTCATCATCTCACCCAAATAAAATTTATCCAAGGTGATTATATGTACTTTTTGATTCAGCAGAGAAAGAAAGAAAGTGAAAAAAATTTGAAAGAAAAATTAAAAAGATATAGAAAAAAATTAAGAGACAGCAGAATTAAAGAAAAGCTAAAAGAGATGCCATTAAACATGAATAAATATTTAACTGATGCATATACTGGAGGAATTATAAAAAAATATCCAGAGGATTTTATTGTTGAGGAGATAACTCCAGAAGGCATTATCTTAGAGGTTGGAAAAAGCATAGAATTTAAAGATGTGGAAAACTGGAAGGGAAATTATATACACTTCACCTTAGAGAAGAGGAATTGGACTACCTTAGATGCAATTAGAGAGATTGCTAATAGAGTTGGAAAGCAAAGAAAACACTTTGGTTTTGCTGGAAATAAGGATAAATATGCTGTAACAACTCAAAGAGTTGGCTGTTTTAATGTAAGGTTAGAGGATTTAAAGAAGGTTAAGATTAAAGGAATTACATTAAGAGATTTCCAAAAAACAAATAAAAAAATAAGATTGGGAGATTTGTGGGGGAATAGATTTACTATAAGAGTTAGAGAACCAGAACTTAAAGGAGAAGAGCTGAAAAAAGCTTTAGATGAATTATGCAAGCTAAAATATTTCTTAAACTACTATGGAGTTCAAAGATTTGGAACTACAAGACCAATAACTCACATAGTTGGAAGGTTTATTATAGAGAGGGATTGGGAAGCGGCTTTTCATGCATATTGCGGAACTCCTCTTCCCTACGATGACAAAAAATCAAAATTAGCAAGGGAATTGGTGGATGAAGAAAACTTTAAAGAAGCATATAAAAAATTCCCAAAGGTATTTTTCTATGAAAGAAGAATGATTAAAGCTTATATAGAGACTGGGAGCTATCAAAAGGCATTTATGATTCTTCCACCATATTTAAGATGTATGTTTATAAATGCTTATCAATCTTATCTATTTAATGAGATAATCAATAGAAGGTTTGAATATGGCTTTGAACCTATGGAAGGAGATATTTTAATTGATAACGTGCCAAGTGGGGCATTATTTGGCTACAAAACAAGATTTGCTAATGGCATTCAAGGAGAGATTGAGAGAGAAATTTATGAAAAAGAGGGCTTAAGCCCAGAAGATTTCAAGATTGGAGAGTTTGGTTCATTTATTGGAGATAGAAGGGCAATGATTGGAAAAATATACAATATGAAATATTGGATTGAAGATGATAGCTATGTTTTGCAGTTTTGTTTAAAGAAGGGGAATTATGCAACCTCTGTTTTGAGGGAGTTTATTGAGAAGAAGGATAAATACTTTTAATTTCCATACCGCATCAGTCTATATATTGTTATGTGAATAATATGAGAGGGAAATTATGGAAGATAAAAGAAAAATAATTTATGATAGCATATTTGATGTGTTTAAAATAATCTTTGGTTATGAAATTGTATTTTTAGGGGCTACAATCTTACAAACTGCTTGTAAGGTTATATCTTTTAGTGTAGGGACAGCTCTGATAGTTATGGATTTAATAGCAAGATTTTTTACTGTTTGGGTATTTTCAGCTGTGCTATATGATATTTACAAAAAATTAAATTAAATAATTAGCTATTCTATCATCTTTTTACCCCCTAATTTGAAATACCAAACATATAACCCAACTACAAAACCTATAATAACTAAAAAGGAAAGCATTGAAACTAATAAGAATAAGGTTTCTCCTTCCATATTACTACCCCAATCATTTTTTAATTCTAATGAAGTCACCTAAGGTAAATCCATCTTCATCTCCACCGCCATAATATGAACTTTCTTCCCCAACACTTTCAGTTAAACTAATTTTTAACTCTTTCTCCAATATTTTAATTTCTCTTTCATTTGGCTCTAACTCATATCTTTCAAATTTTTGTAAAGTGGATGCTTTCATTTTAAGTTTTTTAGCAAGTTCTTCTATTGATAAACCTCTCTTTTCTCTTGCTTCTCTAATAACATCTCCATAATCCTCCCTTAACATTGGTAGAGTGTCAAATATATCTCTCTTTCTTTTCACAGGTTTTTTAACTTGTTTATTAGTAGTTATCGTTCCTTTTCCTATTATAGTTTTTTTACCTAATCTTGAATATGTCTTTGGGCTTTTGCCAAATTTAGCACATTCTTTACAGACATTCATTTCAGAACCTTCAATAATTACCTTGTAAAGCTTATCTGTTAGCTTTCCACACAACTCACACATTTGCATAATACTATCCCTCAAAAATTTAATAACATTTATATACTTTGGATAACATTATTTATATTAGCATAACTATAAATAACTAACTGGTGAAAATATGGAAAGAGAAAAGTTGATAAAAAAGCTTCTTCATACTTTAGAGCATACAGAAGAGCATTTTGAGGCAATAATAAACCAATTAAAAGAACTTGGATTAGAAACTAAAGAATATGAAGAGTTGTATATTAAATTAAAAGAATTAAATGAGAAAGTTAAAAAAGAGCTTTAACTTAATTTAAATAATTTTGTTCATTAAATTCACTTTTTACCTTATTTTATTATTTCTTTCTATTTTCATAGAACAATATCAAACTCCACAACAATCCAGCAATAATTAAAACTATTATATACCAGTTGTGAATTAGCCAATAAATTTTTGGCTTTAATTCTTTTTTAATATCATCCCATAAGCCATGTTTCTTTTTATACAATTTTATAATGTTTTTTAGTTTTATTTCTTTGATTGAGTTATTTTTTATGAGATAGTAGTGTAGTTTGTGGTTTTCTTCTGTTTCTATTAATAGTATTCCGTTATTGTATGCTAAATCTTTAATTCTTATATTTTTATATTTATATCTAAAAATATTTTTTATATAACTTTTTTCTATTGGAATTTCTCCTCCTTTAACTTTAACAAAATAATAGGGATTTGAGTAATTACTTATGATTTTTATGGTTTTATTTCTCCATATAAGGAGATATGGCTTTTGATTTAAATAGTCCCTATACCAATTTGCGTAATTAATCGTGGAATAATTAAGTTTCCTCATAATAATATATAAAGTTTCATTTATGCTGTAAAAATCTATACACTCCCAAGAAATATTTTCATATCTTGGAAGAGTTATATTATCTTCAAAGTTAATTTTTCCATTGTAGTAAGAATATAATGGAAAGGATGTATTTGATAAACGCCCATCTAAGATATAAAACTTCTTTGCCTTCGAATCGTAGGTTGTAAAGATGAATATGGGTTGATATATGTAATATTGGAATGTAGTATAATAGTCGTCATCCTCAAACTTTTTTAGTTTGGTTATATTAGTGTTATTTATCAATACAAGAATGTTTTCTGGATTTTCAGTTTTTATTTTATAACAATAAACAAACAACGCTTCATTAGGAGAACACGTTGGAGGATATATATCAAAATAATCAACTGAATTAAAAGGATATGCCCATAGTATTTTTTCGGTATAGTTTATTTTATTGCCCTTTGTTGTGTATATTAAAACACCAATAAAATAATCTCCGTCTCCATAGAGGCAGAGATCTTCTTTACTTGTTGGGAAATAAGCTCCTGCAAATGCCAATATGGCTGAATTATTGGTTGAGCCACAATAAAAATATGTTATGTTATGATATAACACTGGATAATACTTTGAGATGGGAGTTATGTCAATTAAAGTTTTTGAGTTATTAAAATACAAAATCTCAGAATCGTTGTAAGTATATCCAAAAAGCTCATCATAACCAATATCATGATAAATTATTATAAATCCATCCTTAAATGGACAAACCTCAGCCGAAGAAACTCCTAAAAAATAAATAGAAAATAAAATTATTAAAAATAAAATAAATTTTTTCATAATCTCACCAGTTTTTACACCCCTCACTTTTTGATTATTATTACTTTAGTATTACAAAATATTTAATTTTTGATTTTTAAAGTTGTAATTTCTAGATTCCGTTAATATATAGAAAGTTTTATATCAATGATTTTCGAGAACTCTGAGAGGATTTTGAATTATATAGTATTTGATTAATTTATTTTTCAAGAGAATCACCAGCAACAATATTAAATATTTCTATATTTGTCTCTTAAATTCACTTTTTAAAAGCATTTTTCATTGCACTCACCAAGATATTACCATAAAAAATTATGTTTAATTAAGAGCTTTAATTTTATCCAAGAATTATTCCAGCTATATAGCCACAGATTGTTGAAAATATAACCACCAAACCTAAATAAGTTAATGCCTTTGTTTTTCCTAAGACCTTTGAGATTGTTAAAACTGTTGGAATACTCAAGCTCGGCCCAGCCAACAATAAAGCCATCGCCGGCCCAACGCCCATACCAAGTTCCATTAGGGCTTTTATAATTGGAACTTCAGTTAATGTGGCAAAATACATCAAAGCCCCAATAAATGAGGCAATAAAGTTAGATACTATAGAGTTTCCTCCTACGTAAGTTGCTATGTAGCTTGGTGGAATGATAGCTTTAATAGCTCCAGCTATGGCAACCCCAATAATTAAGAGTGGGAACACAATCTTCAGCAGTGTAAAGCTCTCTCTAAGCCAGCTCTTTATCTCCTCATCCTTAAACCATATTTTTGTTGTTATAGCCAAGATAACCCCAAGTATTATAAACAATAGGTGCTTTAACAAAAATCCATCATATAGGGGCATTGAGAGAGTTGGAAACAGCTTAGGTGAGGCAGTTATTACCAACAACATAATAAACTGCAGAGCAAAGAATGTTATTGTTTGATATAATGGCCTATTAGATATTTTATCTGCCTTTGGAACTCTTAAAGCTCTTTTTTTCTCATGACTCCTAAATATCATTTCCATAACCAAACCAATAAATATAGAAACAATAACAGCAAACACAGCTCTTAAGAAACCAATATCCCATCCAAGTAATGCTGCTGAATAAAATATTGCCAAAACATTAATTGCCGGTCCTGAAAACAGAAATGTTGTTGCCGGCCCTATTCCGGCTCCTCTTTTGTAGATACTTGCAAACAATGGCAGTATAGTGCAAGAACAAACTGTTAATAGTGTTCCGCTAATGGCGGCTACAGTATATGATATATATTTTGGAGTGTTTGAACCGAAATATTTTATGATGAAGTTTTTGTTAATCATAGAAGCAATGCCACCAGCCATTAAAAAAGCCATTAATAGGGCTAAAACTCTATTTACATTTAAATAATCAATGATTGTCCTTATCATGACATTGATGATGTTCAGTATAAAGCCTACAACATCCATCCTCATTCCCTCCTAATTCTCCTTCTTCCCTTTAATGAAGTGTAGTCATGAACCATCTTCTCTCCACAATTTGGGCAGTTTGGAAGCTCTACTTCAGAAGCCATACATGGGCAGACATCTACCTTAAATCTCATTCTCTTTCCACACTTTGGGCAGATTAAGTTCCAAATTATCATTATCTCACCATTAATCTATGAATTTAAGTTAATTAATTTAAATATTTATAAAATATAGTGCTTTAAGCATCATCTTTCTCATTTAAATATACATGTAATTCCTCCTTAATTTCTTCAACAGAAGGGATTTTTCCTTCAAAGACTATTACATCATCAAATGCTACTCCAGGAGTAATAAATACCCACTCTGCTATCTCATTCACATCTGTAACTTTAATAATTTCTGCATCTATACCAAGCTCCTCTACAGCTTTTTTAACATTCTCATAGGTTTGATTGCATTTTGGACAGCCAGTTCCGAAAACTCTTATCACTACCATAAGGTTTCACCAAATATTACAGGTTTTAAAGGTAATATTTATGATTTTCGATTAATTGATACATTTTAATATTTTTAAAAAGAATTTAAATATTTAAATGATACCTTAGTAAGCTTTATATATTTTCTCGCATAAGCGTTATATGGTTCAAAAATCTTCAAGGTGAAATTAATGAAAATAGCCCTACCTATAGAAAACAACCAACTATCTCCACACTTTGGAAGATGTGAAAAATTTATGATTGTAGAGATTGAAAATGGAGAGATAAAAAATAAAGAAATTATTGAGAACACTGCAAGAGAAGGTATGCATGGAGTTGGGACTACATCAGCCTCATTAATTGCAAATATGGGAGTAAATGCCATTATAGTGCAAAATATAGGACCTAAGGCTTACAGTGTGTTTAAACAGTTGGGCATTGAGGTTTATAAAAGCAATACAACATCAATCGATGAGTGCATAAAGTTGTTCTTAGAAGGGAAATTAGAAAAATTTGAGTGAGATGATGATTGTTGCCGTAACTGGAGGTAAGGGAGGGACTGGAAAATCCACTTTGTCAGCAAATCTGTTTTTTTATTTTATTGAGAATTATAAAACTGCACTGATAGATTGTGATGTTGAAACACCAAATCTTCCTTATCTAACAGGTAGTGAGGATTTATCCTTAGCAAAGGAAGTTTTTATTGAAATTCCAAATATAGAGGAAGGAAAAACCTACAACTATAAAAATGTATGCAAAGAAGGGGCTTTGTTAAAAGTTGGAGACAAGCTAATATTTATTGAAGATTTATGTAGTGGATGTAAAGCTTGTGGCATAAACAGCAATATAACGTTTAGAAAGAAGAGTATTGGAAAAATCTATGAGAAAAAATTTGATAATGGCTATTTAATTGTAGGAAAATCAAACTTAGGAGAGAGAAAAACCGCTAAAATTGTAACTGAAACAAAAAAATATGCATTATCAAAAAACTGCGAAATTAATATTGTAGATACTGCCGCAGGAACTCATTGTAATGTTGTGAGGGCATTAATCAACGCAGATAAAGTTCTTATAGTTACAGAACCTACACCCTTTGGCATGTCAGATGCAAAGAGAATAATAAAGATTGTTGAAAAGCTAAACATCCCATACAAGATTGTTTTAAATAGATATGGAATTAGTGATTTAAAAGTTGGTTATAACTTTAAAATTCCTTACGATAGGAGAATAGTTGAATGCTATTGTAAAGGAGAGAGCTTTTTAAAGTATAATGATTTAAGAGGCTGTATAGAAGAGATAGCAAATTGGATTATCTGGGGATAAGATGAAGATAGCAGTTATTTCAGGAAAAGGAGGAGTTGGAAAATCTTCCATCTCAACATCTCTTGCTAAGTTGTTTTCAAAAGAATTTAGTATAGTAGCTTTGGATTGTGATGTTGATGCTCCAAATTTTAACCTAATGTTTGATGTTAAAGATAAAAAATTATTGGAAGTTATCTATCGTGAGCTATACAAGATAAATGAAAACTGCGTAAAATGTGGAAAGTGCTTAGATATTTGCCAGTTTGATGCTATAGAGGATTTTAAAATAAATCCAATACTGTGTGAAGGATGTGGGGCATGTGAGTTAATCTGTGAGTTTAATGCTATAGAGCCAGTTAAACATGAAAGTGGCTATATATATGAGGGATTTATTGGATTTCCATTAATCTGGGGGGAGTTAGAGATTGGTGAGAGTGGAAGTGGAAAGATTATAGAGCATATAAAAAGGCATGCCAAAAAGTATAAAGCAGAGATAGAGCTTATAGACGGACCTCCCGGAGTTGGATGTCCTCTAATTTCAACAGTTAAGGATGTTGATTTAGCTTTATGCATAGTAGAACCAACGAAATCAAGTGTTAATGACTGTTTAAGGTTGATAGAGACGTTGAATTTCTTTGATGTTGAATATTTAGTTGTTGAAAATAAAAAGGGCATGAACGCTATTAATTATCCATTTAAAATATTCCATTCAATTCCTTTTGATTTTGATGTGCCAAAGTTGATTGCAAATAAAATCTTGCTTTGTGATAGTAATAGCAGAGTATCAGAAGCAATAAAAGAGCTTTATGAAAAATTAAAAGAATTTATTTAGTTATTTTTCTTTTAACAACTAAAACTGGCTTATTTGCCTTTTTAATGACGTTTTCAGTAACTGAACCAAGCAATATATCTTTTAAGTTTGTTTTTCCATGAGAACCCATCATAATTATATCAACTCCTTCATCTTCAGCTATTTTCACAATTTCTTCGTGTGGGATGCCAACAACAATGATATCTTTAACTTTATAGCCAACATCTTCAAGCTCCTTTTTAATCCTTTCCATTTTACCCTTTGCCTCTTCAATGAGTTTATTTTTTAATTCATTTTCAAACTCTTCCACAGACTTATTTAATCCAGCAACTCCCAAGAGTAGAGAGAAGATATCCTTCTTTTTAATGTCTCTCTCATCTATAACATGCAATAAAACAACTTCCTCCGCCTTAAGAGTTTTAAATGCTTTAACATGCTTTAATGCAATCTCAGCAGTTTCAGAGAAATCAGTTGGGTAGAGAATTTTTTTATACATAGGATTTCACCCATTATTTTGTTAATGCCCTTTAAACACCTCTCCAGTATAAACTTTGTTTGTAGTTTTTATTAAGGTTATCGCCCAGAAGAAGAATAACAGCCAATACAATGCAAATCCTATATAATCTATTAATTGGAACTTAAATATATTATAAACTAAATGAGATGACGCAACATAAGCTCCCAGTGGGAAGATGAATGCCCACCATGACATTGCGTAGGGTAGTTTTAGTTTTTTAACATAGTAAAGAGTCATGATTATAGCCATTAGACTCCACCACAACCCAAAGCCCCAGAATATAAAAGAAAATATATAAAACGGCTCTTTTATTGTTATGAATGGGGAGTTATTAACCATATTTATCAAAGCAACAATCCCAGCCCCTATCGGTCCTAAGTTAATCCATACAGTCGGAGCCATTGCTGAAGGTAAAGGATGATGTAATATAAACCTATAAATCACCACTGCCAATAATGCCAAGTATAAGAAGAATCCGGCCCCCCAACCGAAGTAGTTGATTATAACTGTTAATTCATGCCAAATTCCAGTCAAATGAGGCATTATCAAACTCCCAGCTATTGGAATAACAATCAAACCAACCGGTGGAATATACCAACCCGGATTAACATGATCTAATTTTATGGTTTCTGACTTAAACATATAAAACGGAACTATCAAACTGAACAAAAACATTCCAACAGCTCCAAGAGACCAGAATATCTCTCCCCAAAACATATTATGCCCTATATTTATAAAATCAGCTCCTAAAACCAAACAACCAACTGCAATGGTTGGATAAAAAGCACTTAATACAGGATGTTTTAAATCAGCTAAAGCATTATCTTTGAACATAATCCATCTCAAAACCCATGGAATTAAGAAGATAAAGAATAACAAAACATTAAAATAAAACAGTGCAACTGCAACATCTTTTAATATTGGCAAATAAGCTGAATAGAGCAAGCTATCTACTGCTAAAATTCCAGTTCCCATTACTGCAGCAAACCATGAAGGGACGAAGTTTTTTATTACATCTAATTTTGATTCACATGCATCTAACATACTTTTCCCTCCAATTTTAGAAATTTCCCATTATGCGTTAAAATAGTGTGTAACAAATATTTATACCTTTCGATTAATTGATGTATTTTAATACTTTTAAAAAAAAATTAAATATTTAAATAAATGTTATTCCTTCTAGGATAGCATCTTTGTGTATATTTAAAGCTTTTTGCTTTTTACAATCTCCTCTAAAAAGTTTTATCTTTCCAGCAACACATGGATACCTTTGTATTAGCATAGCAGATTTTTTGGCAAAATCCTCAATATCATTAACTTCCATCCCCTTCATCAACTTAGCCATAAATAGGGTTGAACCACAGATAGACGTTCTTAAAACCTCAACATCTACAACCTTGTTATCTTTAACATAAACTTTAACCTTTGGTGTCCCAAACTCCTCTAAAAACTCCTTTAATTTTGGATATTTATTTATTAAGTTTCCAACCTCATTTTCATCCAACAAACACATCTCTTCTGGACAAATTGCATCAAACTTCTTTAGCTCTTTCTTCTCTCCCTCTCCACTCCATGTAGCAACGATTATAGCTATATCTTTATTTAATTTTCTTGCCTCATAGCAAAGATAATAAGTGTTATCTGGATGTTGGGTATAGAGCAATAAAATATCTGCCTCTTTAATCTTCTTTAGTAACTCTTCTGGAAACTCTATATCATCAACTATCAAATCATCTGGTCTATCAATTTTATAGATTCCGATAAATCTATTTTTCTTTCCAAAGGAGTTTACAGTTCCTTTAATCCTATATCCATAAGCCCCATCAGTTACTACCAGTATCCTTGCCATTGTTATCTCCTTTTCCTTTGGAGTTTCTTTTTGACAGTAAATAATAAATTATTGCTCCAATTATTCCTAAAAACCAAACAACCAATACCCATAAGATTTTTTCAAGAGTATCTAAGTCATCTCTCTTTAAAATATCTATAATGGCAATAATGATTATTATAAAAATTGCTATCCCTATAATAAAGAATAATCCCATAAAAATTGGAAATCCCATCATTCCAAAGCCCATTGGCATAAACCACATAAAAATCCCTCATTATTATCTCTCCTATGATGATAGTTTTTTAGTTAAAATACATCCAGGGTCTTCCCTTAGATAATCCTTATAGTAAGAATATGCCCTTGCCCTACAACCTCCACATACATATTTATATTGGCATTTTCCACATATTTCTATTTTATCTCTGTCTCTTAAATCATTTAATACTTTATTTTCCCTCCAAAAGTTTAAAAAGTCATTTTCGTCCTTAAATTCTCTCATATTTCCTAATTTTAATGGGAAGAACACACATGGTTGGATATCTCCATTAGCCCTTAAACTTAAATAGAATCTTCCACATCCACAACCTCCAATGAAATTTGCTAAGCTTTTTAAATGCTCATTTCCATCTAAATCAACATTTGCAAAGTGTGTTGCAAGGTAGTGTTTATTATGCTCTAATGCTGTTCTTGAATAATATGGAGCCGTTGATAAAAATGCTGTTTTACATTTTTTTCCTGTTTCATTGTTTAATTTTTCCCATAGCATGTTTAATAACTCTTCTCTTTCTTCAGGGGATAAATCAATATCATAATCTCCAGCACCAACTGGAATATAGTTGTAGAGCATGAAATAATTAACTCCAAGTTTTTCAGCGAAATCCATAACTTTTGGGACATCTTTATAATTTAATTTCGTTGCAGTCGTTGCAATTGCACAGCATATATTTTCCTCAACAACGTTTCTTATTCCTTCAACTACCTTTTCATAAATTCCTTTTATTCCTCTAAATCTCTCATGAGTTTCCTTTAATCCATCTAAACTTATCTGTATAAAATCCACATTATGCTCCTTTAACTTCCTAACATTTTCTTTTGTTAGTAGTGTTCCATTCGTTGCTATGGAAACTTGCATATCGTAATCTTTTACTCTATCTATTAATTCAAATAAATCTTTTCTCATCAATGGTTCTCCTCCAGAAAATGCTAAAGCTACAACTCCAGCATTTCCCAATATATCAACTACTTTCTTTGCTTCTTCTGTGTTTAATTCATCTTCTAAAGGTTTCCCTGCATTTGCATAACAATGCTTGCACCTTAAATTACACCTGTAGGTTACATCCCATACAACTAAAAATGGAGAACCAGAAACAAATGGCTTTCTTACTCCAAAATAACCTAATCCTCTTACGACACTTATCAATCCTTTCTTAAAGTATGAATCTTTTAAATATTCTTTAAATGCACTTTCATAATTATCTCCAGCAAAGGTTTTAAGACCTTTTTCTAAAATATTCTTTAATATTTTGTATTTTACTGAGTTTATATCCTCCCCCTTTATGTAAGCATCTATATAATTTTCAATTATTAGTTTTCCATTTTCATCCTTTTTAAAAAGGTCTAATATTTGGCTTCTTATAATAGGATTTAGTATCAATTTTGAAAATATTAATGCCATATCCTCGGCTTTCATAATACCACCAAAAATATTGACAAAAAATAACACAAAGATTTTTTAAGGTTGGGGCATATATATTAAAATATGTTAGGGGTTATATATATAAGTTATTACTTATTCAAAGATAACATTTTTCTCAATCTCACAGCTTATAGAGTTGCTAATTAAACATTTTTTAGAACCTTCTAAAATTAGTTCTCTTAACTCTTCTTCTGATTTGTCTGAATCTTTAACCTTCGCATAGATGTTTATAATTACTTTTTTTATTTTCCCTTCTTCAAATGATTTCTCAACCTTCCCATCAACCTTTATATCAGCATCTATGTTGTTAGCTTTTAAAGTGTTACCAACGGCTATGCAAATACATCCACAAAGTCCTGCTAAAAATAAATCCATTGGAGATATTTTTTCTTTTACAGCTCCTTTTCCACCTCTTGAGTGAATTTCTAAACCTTTAACATTTAACATTGCTTCAAACATGTCTAAGTATTCAGCAGAAATTTCTTTTTTCTCATCTTTACTAACAATTATATCAACTATCTTTGCTATAAACTCTTTTCTCTCATTTTCAGGGATATATTGCAAAAACTTTTCCAAAGCTAAAGGCATCATCTTTGGCATCATTTTTGGAGCCATTTCCTTGGTAATATCTGAATTCATCATTTCCATAATCATTTCTGGGTTCATACTCCACCTCTCTATTTGACCCTTATGAGTAAAAATATTTAAACAAATATTTATACCTTCCGATTAATTGATGCATTTTAATATTTTTAAAAAAGATTTGAATGTATTAATGGAATTTTAAAAATTATGATGATTAGCTGTTTATTTTTCATCATTAATATTTTGTTTTTTACATGCTAGGTATTTTTCAACCGCTAAACCTCTAAAAAAGCATTCTCTCGCTTCATCATATCTTCCCAAAATTCTCAAAGCCAAAGCTTTATTAAACCAAGCATCTCTATAAAATGGATTTAATTCTATTGCTTTGTTAAAATATTCTAAAGCCTTTTCTACATCTCCTTTATTTCCAATTTCAACTCCTTTTTTATAATAATACTCTGCCTTTTTAATATTCTCATCCATATTAACACCTTAAAAATTAAAATAAAAAATTAGTTGTTAGTTTTTTCAATAAACTTCTCATGTAACTTCCTTACACAGTTTAGCAAATCCTTCTCATCAATAACAAAGGATATATTTACCTCAGAAGAACCCTGAGCTATCATCTTTATATTTGCCCCACTTTCAGATACTACTGTAAATATCTTCCCAGCTATGCCTTTAGCCCCTCTCATTCCAGCCCCTACAACTGAAATAACACAAACATCTTTATCTATACTCACATCCCTAATTAAGTTATTGTTTAAAAAACTCTTCTTTCCAAAATCTCCAAACTCTCTCTTTAATGCTTTTAATGCTTTATCAACATCTTCCTCACTAACAACAAGGGATATATTTGTTTCAGAGGAACCCTGACTTATTAAGATTACATTAACATCCTCTTCTCCTAAGGCTTTGAATATTCTTGCCGCTGTTCCGCTAACTCCAACCATTCCAGCCCCAAATATGTTTATTAAAGCAACATTTTTTATTGTAGATATTGCTTTAACAATGCTATCACTCATTTCCATATCGTTGGTTATTAAAGTTCCTTCATTTTCTGGCTCAAATGTGTTTTTTACCAATATTGGAATGCCCTTTTCCATAGCTGGCTCTATAGTTCTTGGATGTAAAACCTTAGCTCCAAAGTATGCCAATTCCATTGCCTCTATATAGCTAAGTTTTGGAATTCTCTTGGCTGTTGGCACTAATCTTGGGTCTGTTGTATAAACTCCAGAAACATCAGTCCAAATCTCAATAATATTGGCATCCAAACCATAACCAATTAAAGCGGCTGAGTAATCACTTCCTCCTCTACCTAAGGTTGTTATATAGCCCTCTTCAGTGGTTCCTATAAAGCCAGTAACTACTGGAATAATCCCTTCTTTTAATAATGGTAACAATCTTTCTTTAACCTCTAATCTTTTAACTCTTGCACTACCAAAGTTATTATCTGTTATTATCCCTGCCTCTCCTCCTTCTAAGGCAATAGATTTTTCTCCCAAATCTCTAATAGCTCCACTTAATATTGGGGAAGACAACCTCTCTCCAAATGATAAGATGTAGTCTCTTGATTTTGGTGTTAGCTCTCCTAAATAAGCAACACCAATTAAAACTTTCTCTAATTCTTCAATTCTGCTGTCAATTATTTTTTTAACTTCTTCTTTAATTTCTTCAGATTTTATAGCTTCTTCTATAGCTTTATAGTGTTTCTCTTTGATGAATTTTATAAAATCTCCTACCTTTGCTATATCTCTAACATCTAATGCCTGTTGGGAAATATCTACTAAAGCATTTGTTACCTCACTCATCGCTGAAACTACAACAACAACATCATCCTCTTTTTTTCTATTCACTACTATCTTTGCAACATGCCTAATTCTTTCTCCAGAACCAACAGAAGTTCCTCCAAACTTCATTACAGTTACCATAATTTAACACCAAAAAAATTTATTTGTGATTGATAAGATTAACCACACCCAAATTTTAAACCATATATATTTAAAATTTTTCTTTATTAGGAAGTGAAGTTTTATTAATTTATGCATTTGAAGATTATAAAATCTTATTCAATTTATGTAATAATTTTTAATACTAGTTGAAAAATTTTCTCGGGATTTTTTCTCTTTTGGTATTACTAATTTAAATAGTTTGTTGTATATTTAGATGTGTGAGTATTACTAAGTAAGAGATAAAAATATCTCTTTTACTTTTGATTTTAAGGGTTTAAAAAGAGAATAAACCTCTAAGAGGTCTGATTTTAACTTTCATTTACTACTTTAGTTAAATCATCTGTTATTTTAGTTTCCATCCTCCAAGAGGTCTGATTTTAACTACAATTGCAACATTGAAAAATATTATATTACAACTAAGTTTCCATCCTCCAAGAGGTCTGATTTTAACTATTTTTAACACTTACAACAGATATAAACAAGTTTAGTAGTGTGTGTTTCCATCCTCTAAGAGGTCTGATTTTAACCATGGACTTACTCCCGATACTTGCTAACTTGTCAGAAAGTTTCCATCCTCTAAGAGGTCTGATTTTAACTTGATAACGTCTTTGTCATGGACTTTCTTTATCACTACATGTTTCCATCCTCTAAGAGGTCTGATTTTAACAGGGCAATCATCGACAATATAATTTTAATCACTCTTCTAATATTTAAGCTTTTCGGAACCATATTTTTTCAAGTATAGATGACACCTTTTATTTATAAACCTTCTGATATTTAAATCTTTCCCTTTTAATCAAATTGAGTATTCTTATTTTTCTAAATTTGAAAATTTAACTTATTAGTTAGAGGAATCCCATTTAACTTACTATTCAATCTTAATTTTTAAAAATCTAAATAATTTAATGAACCTAAATATTCCAAATAATCAAACTTACAAACCCTTAGAAATCAAATAAAAACCCTCTAAATTAACAAATACTAAATAATTATTACCTTTATTAAATTTCAAACACATCCAACGAGACAACCACAACACTACAATAAACTACTACAATAATCTCAACCTTAAAATAAAATTATAGCAACAAAAATATATACTTTACTCCATAATTTTTATGTTGATTAAATTCACCACGGTGATTATATGAGAGTCGCTGTTTTGTATTCTGGAGGGAAAGATTCAAACTATGCATTATATTGGGCATTAAAAGAGGGGTTTGATGTAAAATACCTTGTAAATGTTGAGAGTGAGAACAAAGAAAGTTATATGTTTCACATCCCAAATGTCCATTTAACCGAGTTGAGTGCTGAGGCAGTTGGCATCCCTTTAATAAAACTATACACAAAAGGAGAAAAAGAGAAAGAAGTTGAAGATTTAAAAAAAGGACTCGAAAAATTGGATGTTGATGGGATTGTAACAGGAGCTGTGGCAAGCGTTTATCAAAAATCAAGAATTGACAGAGTTTGTGAGGAACTGGGATTAAAATCCTTTGCCCCACTATGGCACAAAGACCCAGAGTGGATTTTAAGAACTGTGAGTGAGCTTTTTGATGTGAGAATTGTTGGGGTCTATGCCTATGGATTAGGTAAAGAATGGTTAGGAAAAAGAATAACCAAAGAAAATATTGACAAATTATTAAACATCTGTGAAAAGTATGGAATACACAAGGCATTTGAAGGTGGAGAAGCTGAAACATTCGTTTTTGATTCTCCAGTGTTTAAAAAGAGGATAGAGGTTGTTGATGCTGAAATAGAATGGCACGAGACTTGGGGAATTTACCATATAAAGAAGGCAAGATTAGTTGATAAAGAATAAAGGGGGACTATGATTACTATAGGAACAAGAGGTAGTAAGTTAGCTCTGTATCAGGCAAATAAAGTGGCTGAACTATTAAAAAATCTCGGTTATGATGTCAAAATAAAGATAATCAAAACTACTGGAGATAGGGTTTTAGATAAAAAGCTTTCAGATATTGGTATTGGAGTTTTTACAAAAGAGTTGGATTTGGCTATGCTTAATAATGAAATTGATATAGCAGTGCATAGCTTAAAAGACATCCCAACTATTTGGAACGAAAATTTGATGGTTGGAGCTGTTTTGGAAAGAGACAGCTATTATGATTTGTTGATATGGAATAAAGATGTAGATTTTGATGAAAATAGCAAAATAGTTATAGGTACTTCAAGTTTAAGGAGGAGGGCTTTTTTAAAATTCCTTTATCCAAATGCAAAATTTGAGTTGTTGAGAGGGAATGTAGATACAAGATTAAGAAAATTAAAAGAAAATCTTTATGACGCCATTGTTTTATCTGAAGCTGGAATAATAAGATTGGGAATTAATTTAGATGATTTTAACTATAAAAGGTTAAACATTCTTCCAGCCCCAGCTCAGGGAATTATTGCCGTTGCTTGCAAAAGAGATGACGAGGAGATGAAGGATATCTTAAAAGAAATTAATCATGAAAAAACTTACTTAGAGAGTTTATGTGAAAGAGCTGCATTAAATGAATTTGGAGGAGGTTGTAGTGTCCCATTTGGAGCTTTGGCTGTTTATGACGAAAAAAATGAAATATTAAAATTAGATGCGGGTGTTGTCATCAACGATGAGCTAAAAAGTGCTTCTGGAGAGATTAAATGTAAAATAGACGAGATTGATAAAGCCATTGAATTAGGAAAAAAGATTGGTATGAAGTTAAAAAATTAAATTTTATCTTTAAATTTTTTCATGAAAATTTTTAATCTTTCTAATATTTCATCTGATAATGCATGCTCCAACTTACACGCCTCTTCAGATGCAGTTTTTTCATCTAATCCCAAGAACTCCACCAAAAATATTTTAATTGTTTTATGTTTGTCCAATATCTTTTTAGCCTCTTCAATTCCTTTTTCAGTTAATGTTATCCCAATGTATGGCTCATAATTAACATAACCCAATCTATGCAATTTTTTTGCCATGTTTGTAACAGCAGATGGCTTTATATTCAACAACTTAGCCAGTTCAGTCGTTTTTATTGGCCTGTTATTTTCTCTTATAAATAGATAAATCCTCTCTAAGTAATCTTCAACACTCTGGGACATGGTGCCACCGAAAAGTTTTTATACTTTGCATATTATTATTTAACTACGGTTAAAAGTTTTAACTATAGTTAAATCATTTAATCATATATAAATGTTGTGATACCATGTATCCATTAGCGTTTGCAAAAGAAGGGCAGAAAGTAGTTATAAAAGGAATTAATGCAGGTTATGGAGCTGTACAGAGATTATCAAGTATGGGTTTAAATATTGGAGCTAAATTAACAGTTGTAAGAAACCAAAACGGCCCAGTGATTATATCTACTAAGGGAAGCAATATAGCAATAGGGAGAGGTTTAGCGATGAAAATAATGGTAGAGGATTGTAGAGACGAGGGAGATGATGAAAAGCTATGAAATAGCTTTAATTGGTAACCCAAATGTCGGTAAATCTACCATATTTAACGCTTTAACTGGAGAAAATGTGTATATTGGAAATTGGGCTGGGGTAACTGTAGAGAAAAAAGAGGGAGAATTTGAATATAACGGAGAGAAATTTAAAGTTGTTGATTTACCTGGAGTTTATAGCTTAACAGCCAATTCTATTGATGAAATTATTGCGAGGGATTACATAATAAATGAAAAACCTGACTTAGTTGTTAATATTGTTGATGCCACCGCCTTAGAGAGGAATTTATACCTAACTTTACAATTAATGGAGATGGGGGCTAATTTATTGTTAGCTTTAAATAAAATGGATTTAGCTAAGAGTTTAGGAATAGAGATTGATGTAGATAAATTAGAGAAGATTTTAGGAGTTAAAGTTGTTCCATTATCTGCAGTTAAAAAGATAGGTATTGAAGATTTAAAAAAAGCCATATCTACAGCAGTAAAAGATAAAAAGATAGCTGAAATCAAATACCCAAACTTTGAACCTTACATTAAAAAAATAACCTCTATTTTACAGAAAGATGATAATTTAAAGAATTACAATCTGAGATATTTAGCTATAAAGCTCCTTGAGAATGATAAATATGTAGAGGAGATTGTAAAAAATAGCAAAGTTTGGAATGAGTTAAAACCAGTGTTAGATAATATTATAAAAGAGTTGTCAAAAAAATATGGAGAGGCAGAATTGGGAATAGTTGAAGAGAGATATAAGGTTATTGATAAAATTGTTAAAGAAGTCGTTAAAAGGAGGGCTGGAAAATTAACAACTACTGAAATGCTCGATGATGTTTTAACAGATGAAAAAGTAGGAACTTTACTGATAATTCCATTTTTATGGATGTTATTTAAATTTACATTCGATGTTTCAAAGCCATTTTCAGCTATGATAGAATATTTCTTTGGATTTTTGTCAGAGATTATAAAATCATCTATATCCAATAAATTTATTGCATCATTGTTGGCTGATGGAGTTATCTCTGGTGTTGGGGCAGTATTAGTGTTTTTCCCAATATTGGCATTTTTGTTCTTTGCCATATCCTTCTTAGAGGACAGTGGATACATGGCAAGGATTCCATTTATAACAGATAGGATAATGAATAAATTTGGTTTGCCTGGAAAGGCAGTTATTCCATTAGTTATGGGTTTTGGATGCAATGTTCCAGCGATAATGGCTACAAGAACAATAGAAGATGAGAAAGATAGGATTTTAACCATATTAATAAATCCTTTAGTGTCATGTTCTGCACGACTGCCAATCTACGCACTATTTGCTGGGGCTTTATTTCCAGAATATCAAGGGGTTGTGATTATAAGCATGTATGCCCTTGGAGTTGTTTTGGCTTTAATTACAGCACTTCTATTTAGAAAGTTGGTTTTTAAAACATCTCCTTCATACTTAATTGTTGAACTTCCTCCTTATCATATTCCACATCTAAATGTAGTTCTAAAAAATACTTGGGAGAGAGTATATGACTTTTTAAGAAAAGCGGGGACAATTATTGTATTTGGAGTTATATTAGTTTGGGTTTTGTCAGTTTATGGGCCTTCAGGATATTTAGGAGATGGAGTATTTGAAAATCCTCAGTTAATAGCCAATTCATGGGTTGCAGTTATTGGAAAAACTTTAGTTCCATTATTTTCTCCAATGGGTTGGGATTGGAGAGCTTGTTCAGCTTTGGTGTTTGGGATTATAGCTAAAGAGGTTGTTGTTGGAAGCTTGGCAATGTTGTATGGAGCTGGAGAGGAAAATCTCTCATCCATTATTGCCCATGCATTCTCTCCAGTATCTGCCTATGCGTTTATGGCATTCTCTTTAATTTATCTTCCGTGCATAGCAACATTGGCAGTTATAAAACAAGAGATTGGATGGAAATGGGCGTTGTTTGCGGTAGTTTATGAAATGACATTAGCTTATATTGTAGCTTTAATAATCTCTATTGTTGGAAATCTATTGTTTTAGCTGACCTCCTCTCCACCCTAAAGGGCGGAGGTTCCCACTGGGAACACCCTACTACCCATCGTCACCGATGGGTCACAAGGCAGGTTCAGCTCATCGGGCTGGGTCAGACAGCCTCAAATAAGAATTATACACTATCGAACTATAAAAATTATGCTTACTTACCTTCCAATCTCCGAGCTAAAGCTTGGAGTTTCCTTAGCGACAATTATGGTGATTAAGTATGGATATAAAGAATATAAGGAATACCGTAATTTCTTTATCTTTGATATTTGGACTGTTATTTGCAGTTTCTGGAATTGTTGAAATAATACTTGGATTTTACTCAATATTGGGAGTTAAAATTAAATTGCCATTATTTTTGGGAGATGCATTTGGAGGATTGGCTTTATTGGCTGTTGGAGTAGCATATATCTTAGGAGTAAAAAAGGCGGTGGATAATGATATAAAGGCAATTTCTTATCTATTTACTGCTTCTATTATTGGTTTAGGTATTGGGATTATTGCCTTTTTGATTTTAATATCTGATGCCATTGGGTTTTTATTAGGATTTGAGGATTGGGCAGATTGGAGCGTTTTTAATGACATAACAATATATTTGGTGTTGGGATTACTTGCGATAATTCCATACAAAATAGCTAAAGTTATCTCTTCTTCTACATGAATATAATCTTCTTTTTTAGTGTTTAATGCTCTATTTCCATCCTCCAAGAGGTCTGATTTTAACAATTTGTAGACATCATAAAGTTTATAGAAAAGCATTTACCAGGTTTCCATCCTCTAAGAGGTCTGATTTTAACTAATTTTAAACCACCAAAGGCAAAAACTAATAATATGTTTCCATACCGAATCGGTCTTATTTTAACAGCAACTGCAGAAGAAGGAGAAATGAGAGTCGTCATTGATACGTTTCCATACCGAATCGGTCTTATTTTAACTCTGTGGCATAGGTATTTGAGGCATAGGCATTGGCAGGTTTCCATACCGAATCGGTCTTATTTTAACAGACCAAAATATTTAAGTGTTGTTGAGTTTCAACAAAAGTTTCCATACCGAATCGGTCTTATTTTAACGAGCTGTCCAAGTTTATTGTGTATTTATCATCATAATAATAGTTTCCATACCGAATCGGTCTTATTTTAACTAAGATTTGATGATTTCTTGAACGATGTAATCTGTTTTTTTGTTTCCATACCGAATCGGTCTTATTTTAACACCATAAAGGAACAATTAGAGTAATAAATGACAAAGGAGGTTTCCATACCGAATCGGTCTTATTTTAACTTAAACCTTCTATTACTGTTAAGAAAGAAGTGGAGTTTCCATACCGAATCGGTCTTATTTTAACTACTGATTTAAATGTAAAGTTAAAAGGAGCTGACAAGATTTAGTTTCCATACCGAATCGGTCTTATTTTAACGATAATTCAGACCTTACTTGTATCGATGTAAAAACGTTTCCATACCGAATCGGTCTTATTTTAACAAGAAATGAAAGAACTGCTTATATTGTGTGAAAATGTTTCCATACCGAATCGGTCTTATTTTAACTATCACAATGACTTAGAGAATCTCTTAGAGTATGTGTTTCCATACCGAATCGGTCTTATTTTAACTTGTTGTAATTGCAATTTAGTTCATTACACACAATCGTGTTTCCATACCGAATCGGTCTTATTTTAACCAGACATAGAAGCTTCAGCTCAAGGTTAAGAAGTAGGTTTCCATACCGAATCGGTCTTATTTTAACGATGATATGGAGATTGCAATACAGATAGATAGTTTATTGAGTGAAAGTTTCCATACCGAATCGGTCTTATTTTAACCTAATTTCATCTGTGATTATTGGAATTGTAATTATGATATACAGTTTCCATACCGAATCGGTCTTATTTTAACTGCCCAAGGAGTTGCCCCCCTCATGGTCCTATGAACTCGTTTCCATACCGAATCGGTCTTATTTTAACTTATATACTCCTTTGTCCAGATATTGGGATTGAGGGATAACAGTTTCCATACCGAATCGGTCTTATTTTAACAAGAATGTGGAGAAGAGTTGATGGAGAAATTAAAAGGTTTCCATACCGAATCGGTCTTATTTTAACAGGGCAATCATTCTCAACCTATTTTTTATTATTCTTCTAATATATATACTTTTCGACACTATATTTTTCTAAGTATAGATAACTGTCTTTATTTATAAACCCCCTGATATTTAAATCTTTCTCTTTTAGTTAAATTGAGTATTCTTATCTTTCTAAATTTGAAGATTTAACTTATTAGTTGGAGAAATTTTATTTGACTTACTATCTAATCTTAACTTCTAAAAATCTAAATAATTTAATAAACCTAAATATTCCAAATGATTAAACCAACAGACCATTAGAAATTAAATTTAAATCCTCTAAACAAGATAATAAACAATAATTATTACCCTTATCAGATTCCAAGCCTATTCAACGAGACAAACACAACAATATAATAAACACCTAAAAACATCTCAATCAAAAAATATCGACAAACTCATATATAAATATTTTGTTCTCATCTTATTTCTCTATTCTAAAAACAACTACTGGGACATCTACAGCCCTTTTTTTATGAAACTCATATATTGCAGGAATTCTAAAAAACGCCTCATAGATATGGGTTATTTTACCTCCTTTATCTTCAACATACTTCATAACAAAATCTTTAGTTGGATAATTATGAATAGTGTAAATTACATCCCCAATTTCCAAAGCTTTATCCAAAAACAACCTATCAGCGTGTTTTTTCTGAGCTCCAAATGGAGGATTTTGAATAACAACTCTCTTTAAATCTCTATCCTCTCCAAGCACTTTATTTAAAAACTCATCATCAACATCCCTAACATCCATGCAATAAAAATCAACATCAACATTTAGCTTTTTAGCGTTTTCTTTCGCTGCCTCAATGCTCTCCCTATCGATATCTATACCAATAGCCCTTTTAGCCCCTAAAAGTTTGCTACCTATAGCTAATCTTCCAGTTCCGCAACCTAAATCGATAACAACATTGTTATAAAAATCATTTACAGCAAAAAATAATATGTCAGATGCCAATTTTCCATCTATTGTGTATTGCTCTAAATCAACTTTTGGGCTTGGATGTCTTTTTAAAGAGTCCAATATCATTTCTAAATGCTTTTTCTTTATCATATATCCACCCAACTAAATATATAACTTTATAGATATTATTTAATATAAAAAATAAAAATAGGAGGAGGGGTTATTCAATGTTGATTCCTTTCTTAATTGAGGATTCTGCCTTTGGTAAAATTACTGATAAAACTCCGTTCTCAAATTTAGCTGATGCGTTCTCTTCTTTAACATTAGCAGGGAGCTTTATTGTTCTATATATTTCCTCTTCTTCTGGAATTTCTGAATAGATAATTCTTTCACTCTCAGTTATCATTAATGGGCTTCTCTTAGCTCTAATTTCTAAGGTATCTCCAACTGCGTTTAAGATTATATCTTCCTTATTAACTCCTGGCAACCATGCGATAACTTTTATATGGTCATCTCCTTCAATAATTGAGATTGGCATAAATCCTTTTCCAGATATTTGAATTCCCATTGAGCTTTGAATCATTGTGGTTCCTGTCATTGGTGTTGCAAAAAACTCTTTAAACATTCTTTCAAACAATGAATCAAATGGGTCTCTTCCGAACATGTCCCCCACCTCTATTTTGGTTTTCTGTATATATAATGTTTTTGAGGTTCTATATAAACTTTTCTATAATCTATAAATTTAAATTAGTAAATATATATGTAAATAAAAATAATATCAACAATCAAAAAAAGTATATGATTAAAAAAAGCCGTTATTCTTTTATACGATTAATCTCGCTAACATCCATTGAAATCCATTTAATTTCTTCCCTCACGAATTCTTTTAACAACATTAATATTTCAATTCTATGCTCAACAGGGATATCTGTATTATATAGGAATGAGAACAACCTGTTAATACCTTCTTTCTCTTCTTTTATTAAATCCAGTAAATCTGATATCTGCATCTCATTCTTTTGGTTTTGAGACAGTAGATATTTCCATCTCCAAAGTCGTAGTTTTATTAAAAAATTGAACAAATCTTCCATCATTTCTCTTGCAAACTCATCCCCATTCAAACATTCCTTAACGATATCAGACAGCAAAATTGTCCCAAATTTTTTCATAAAAATCCCCCACAATTCAAGGTTTAGAATTCATGATTTCAAATAATTCATATAACGACGAATACAGCTTTTTTCCAAGTTCCGTAAGTTCAAATTTCTCTTTATTATTTTTCTTAATAAATCCATTATCCATTAAAAAATTGATGTATTTGGAAAAATTTCTCCAATCTAAGTTTGCAGCATACATAATTCTTGTTTTTATTTGCTCTCCTTCCTTAATAGTATGCAGAATTTCAAAAATCACTTCAAACTGAGACCTTTTATACCTTCTATTCCTATTTTTATTATTTGAGAGCGGAAGGGGAATTCTCATACTATCACTTTAACACATTTTTATTTTATCTTTAAATATTTAAATAAGTTCAATTAAAGATATCTCCTAAGCAACATAGCACCCAATCCCAAGATGCTGATAATCAAAACTGCAGTAACTACCAATTCTTTCGTATGAACTCCACTACCAACTACCATTATCGCAACTTTTGTAGGTAAAACCACGCTTGCTTTTAGATTTACACCTTCTTTTTCGTTTCCATAATCCAATGGACTAATTTTTGTTAGGATGTCTCCTTCATAGTTATCATTTTCTTTTACGGTAAATGCGATATTTACCCCAGTAGTTTCTCCTGGCTTTAATGTGAAATTATTCTTCATAATTTTAACTTCAAGTTTTTCAGAATTATTTAAGTCACCCGTTGTGAGTATTTCCACTCTAACTGGGAAACTATTGGTATTTTTTACATAAATAATGCTATTTACATCTTGAGGAAGTCCCTTGCTTGCATTCACCATAATATCAATTTTTGGCGGAGTTATGGCCCCACTTAAACCACTAACCTGTGAAATGGATATAGTAACAAATATGAGAACTAATAAGCCAAAAATTGCAGAGAATTTTTTCATAAGTAACCACCTTACTATCAAAAAATTAAAGATTAAAATTTAAGGGCTTTAGAGCCCAAGTCCGTAGAATGTAACTGAACCTCCATAGCAACCGCTTGGCAATGGTGTTGGGACATCGAGTGTGAAATTAACTTCTAAAGCATTTGCATGGCATGGTTCGAGTGGTTGCCATAATAAGACTTTAACATTGTTCTGTAGCGTGACTGTTCCACTTATTGGATTTCCATTTGCTTTTAAGAGATGTGCCTTGATGTTTTCTGCTGGAATTATTCCAGTTCCTCCTGCCTGTGTCAATGATGTTGCTGAAACAAAGACTGCTATCTTAGTTCCTACTCCATCTGGGTCGATGTTGTGGATTGTTACAACGTTCTCATTTGCTGGAACGTTGGTGTCTCCTGGATTCACATTACCGAAGCTTAATCCTGTGAATGGAGCAGGGCTTGCATCGTTATCTTTTGTTACATTCATTCCAATCATTGGGTTTAAGAATATTTTACCTTTGTATATAGGTCCTGTGCATGCGCCATGTTTATCTCTTGCCTTAACATATACATCGAAGCATCCGTGTGCTCCTGCAGGGACTGTCCATTGTGCGTAGAATGTTAAGGTTGTTAAGTCATCATCTCCACTTGTTGCTGGATCAAATCCTGCATGGATAGTGTATGTTGGATTTGCAGGGCTCCCTCCTTGTGGGACTAATAAGAAATCTACTCCAGCTCCGTTTGTTTGTAAATCTTGTTCCCCATTAGGGTCACTAACATTCACATAGAAGGTTACTCCTTCTCCAGTATAGGCATAAGCCTCTAAAGCATCACTTCTTAAAAGATTAGGAGTTACTCCAGTTGTGTTCTTGTATTCGTATACCTTCAATCCTTCAACTGTTTTTATTACTAATTCGTAACTGCTACAGTTGATTATAGGGTTAAGATTAGCTACAGTTGCGCTCGTGTATCCTGTCCCGCTACTTGTTGAGATGGCAAATGCAGACCCCATTACTGCAACTCCCATGATTATTGAGAGTAGCAGCGATAACATATACTTAGTAGCATTCTTCATTTTAGACACCTCATAAAATTCTTTACTTTATTAGTAAGGAAAACCTCCCCCAATTATTGAAAGTATTAGGTAAATTAGCCAGTGTATGATACTACCATCCACTACCATTGAGCATCACCCTGCAGTTTTTAAACTTCAATTTTTGTAATATTTGACATTCTCTCATTATCACCTCCCCCACATCTTCTGATTATACTATATTTTGTATTTTATTAATATAATTTATGAATGTAAAGCATATGGAAAAAACAGATGTGTTAGTCTATTTAGTTTTTAAATTTTTTATGAAAAGTAAAAAAGAAAAATAAGACAATTATTTATCGGGATAAATTAATCTAAAAACTTCTTCAATTTTCTCCAACAACAATTCACCCTTAGGTGTTAATGTATAAGTTCCATCTGTTTTTTTGATAAATTCATTATCTAACAAATATCCTATATAATTGCGAAATGTTTTCCAATCCAAATTTGCAGCATACATTATCTTTGTCTTTTTTAATTCTTTATCCTTTATTGCCTTTAAGATTTCAAATATTATCATTATTTTGTCTCGTTTTATATTTGGTAGAGTGTTTTTATCTTTCTCATCATACTCACAATCTTTTACATACTTTCCAATATATTTCAATATTATTCTTTTCAATACATCTTCTTGATATACTTCAGGAATTTCTTTTAGAATTAAAAGAGCATTTAAAATAGTATCCGTGTCATCTTCTAAAAGCACATTCTCTAGACATTTAATTAATAAAGTAATTTGAACCTTTCCTCTTAGATATAAATTTCCTAAAATAGTTAGACAAGCTATCTTTAACTGGATATCGTCAGATTCTAAATAACTATAAATTTCCTCTAACAATGACGTGTCTTCTTCAACGAGTTGTAAAACGTCATTTATTTTACCATTTTTAATTAACTCTTTAATTTTTTCCCTTTTTGAAATACATTCCATAGTTCCACCCATAAAACGACCACAAACAAAACTACAGAAATTACATATAAATATAGTGTAATCTTTATTATATTAAAATTACTTTAACAAAAACAAAATTTTATTTTGAATTTATTTATATATCGAGATAGGGGGATTATAAATGTTTGGAAAATTAAAAGAAAAACTTCTGCAAACTGCCTCAAAGATTACCGAAAAAATATATAGCAAAGGAGACGCTGAAGAAGTTAAAGAAAAACCAGAAATATCCATTACAAATTTATTTAAGAAAGAATCTAAAAAAGAAGAACTTAAAAAAGAAAAAACAGAAGCAGAAATTGTAAAAACAGAAATTCCTAAAAAAGTAGAAGAAGCTAAAGAAGAAGTTAAAGAAATCAAAGAAGAAAAAGAAGAGAAAAAAATAAGTTTCTTCGATAGATTTACCTTAACAAGGGCTATTAAGAAAGTTCTTAAAAAAGAAGTTGTTATCTTAGAAGAAGATATAGAAGATGTGTTAGAAGAGTTGGAGATAGAGCTTTTAGAGGCAGATGTTGCCTTAGAAGTTGTAGAAAAGTTGATTGAGAATATCAAAAAAGAATTAGTTGGAAGAAAGATTTCCCCAGATGACAATGTAGAAGAGATTACAATAAATGCTGTAAAAAATGCTATAAAAAATATCCTATCTCAGGAGAAAATTGATATTGAAGAGATAATCAAAAAGAACAAAGCTCAAGGAAAACCAACAGTTATCGTATTTGTTGGAATTAACGGAACAGGAAAAACTACCACTATAGCTAAATTGGCTTATAAATTAAAGCAAAAAGGATATAGTGTTGTTTTAGCTGCTGGAGACACTTTCAGAGCTGGAGCTATTGAGCAGTTAGAGCAGCATGCTAAAAACATTGGAGTTAAAGTAATAAAGCATAAGCAGGGGGCTGATTCTGCTGCTGTTATTTACGATGCTATACAGCATGCCAAAGCAAGAGGAATTGATGTTGTTTTGGCTGATACAGCAGGAAGACAGGCAACTAACATCAACTTAATGGAAGAGATTAAGAAGGTTGTTAGAGTTACAAAGCCAGATTTAGTTATATTCGTTGGAGATGCACTAACTGGAAATGATGCTGTATGTCAGGCAGAGGAGTTTAACAATGCAGTAAATATTGATGGGATTATATTAACAAAAGTAGATGCTGACGCTAAGGGAGGAGCCGCCCTCTCTATTGGATATGCAATTGGAAAACCAATCCTGTATTTGGGTGTGGGGCAGAGATATTCAGATTTAATTGAGTTTGATGCTGACTGGATGGTTAAAAAGCTGTTTGGAGAGGAAGAGTTTGAATTCTCAACCGAAAGGGAGTTTTAATTTTATATTATTTATTCAGGCAGCTTATCATTATACGCAGCGTGAGCTATTGCATGAGCCAAAAATGGAGCTAAAATTAGATAAACAAAAGCCAATAGTGTCTCCCCTAAGGCTATAAAAATTAAAAAGCATGCACAGTCAATAACTCCTAAGATATGGATTCTTGCATAAATGATGTTTTTTCTATCTTTCTCTATCCATAACCTATAAGAAGCCAACAAAATACCAAATGAGGCAATAAAAACAAGAATGTCCTTAACAATCTCAATAAATTGTTCCATAATCATCACCAATTTATGAGAAATTTATAATGATTAATAATGATAAATCTTATTTATATGTTTTGGTGAGCGAGATGTTTATTGTGTTTGAGGGCATAGATGGGAGTGGAAAAACTACTCAGTCAAAACTTTTAGCTGAAAAGCTGAATGCATTTTGGACTTATGAGCCATCAGATAGTGAGATAGGTAGATTTATAAGAGAAATTTTATCTGGAAACGTTAAAGTTGATAATAAAACCTTAGCTTTATTATTTGCAGCTGATAGAGTGGAGCACACCAAATTAATAAAAGAAGAGCTGAAAAAAAGGGCTGTGGTTTGTGATAGGTATCTATACTCTTCAATCGCATACCAAAGCGTTGCAGGGGTTGATGAGAATTTTATAAAATCAATAAATAGGTACGCTTTAGAGCCAGATATTGTTTTTTTATTAGTTGTTGATATTGAGACAGCATTAAAGAGAGTTAAAACAAAAGACATATTTGAAAAAAAAGATTTTTTGGAAAAAGTGCAGAATAAGTATTTAGAGTTGGCTGAAGAATATAATTTTATAGTTATTGACACGACAAAAAAGTCAGTAAAGGTAGTTCATGAAGAGATTTTAAACTATTTAAAGAGTTTAAAAATAATGTAATAAAGTATATAAATTATAACATTTAGTAAATTTTTTAGATAGCTTTATAGGTGGGGATATAATGGAAATCGCATGTGACATTCCTGTTTCAGAAGTTATGAGTTTTCCTGTAATTACAGCCACAAAAGACATGACAGTTTATGAGATAGCCAATATAATGACAGAAAATAATATAGGAGCTGTTGTTATTGTAGAAAACAACAAGCCAATAGGTATTGTAACAGAAAGAGATATTGTTAAGAGAGTAGTTTCAAAAAATTTAAAGCCAAAAGATGTATTGGCTGAGGAAGTGATGAGTA